>NZ_LVEG02000007.1 GCF_001614315.2 Halofilum ochraceum | reverse complement strand
AAAAGCACGACAGAACGCCACCGGAGGTGATCCATGACGATCACAGTATTGAGTGAATCCGAACTGCGCGAATGCGCCACGCTCGATGGGCGGGCCGTGGACACAATCGCCGGGGCCTTCGCGGCGCTGCATCGGGGCGAGGTCGTGATGCCGCCGGTGCTGTCGATGGACCTGCCCGAGCAGAACGCCGAGGTCGACGTGAAGATGGCCTGGATCCGGGGACTCGACGGCTTCGCGGTCAAGATCAGCCCGGGCTTTTTCAACAACCCCTCGCTCGGACTGCCCAGCCTGTCGGGCATGATGGCGCTGTTTTCCGCCGAGACCGGTCGCGTGCAGGCCACGCTGCTCGATAACGGCTGGCTCACGGATATGCGCACGGCCGCCGCCGGCGCCGTCGCGGCGCGCTACCTGGCGCGTGCGGATGCAACGGTGGCCGCCGTGCTCGGGACCGGCTTGCAGGCGCGACTGCAGCTTGAGGCACTGAAACTGGTCCGGCCGATCGAGAAAGCGATCTTCTGGGGCCGCAGCGCCGACCGGGCCCGGGAGTGCGCGGACGACTGCGCCAAGCGACTCGGTATCGAGACGGCCGTCGCCGACACCGCCACCGAAGCGGTTCGTGCAGCGGATATCGCCATCACCACCACCCCGGCACAGAGACCGATACTCGATGCCGACGCGCTTCATCCGGGGCTGCACGTCACCGCCATGGGTTCGGACGCGGAGGGCAAGAACGAGATCGACCCGGCCGCCCTCGCCGCCGCCGATGTGCTGGTCTGTGACCGTCAGGCGCAGTGCGCCGAACGCGGAGAGCTGCGCAGCGCGATCGCCGCGGGCACCATCGGCGCCGATGCCGTCCTGCCCGAGCTCGGCGCCGTATGCGCCGGCGACCATCCCGGACGCGAGAACGACGAGCAGATCACCATCGCCGACCTGACCGGCACCGGCGTCCAGGACACGGCGATTGCGGTGTTGGCGCTCGAGGAAGGCGTGAACAAGGGCTTCGGGACGCGGATTGACGCGTGAACTCTTCAGTAGACGTCAGGGCCAAGGGCCAAGGGCTAAGGGCTAAGGGCTAAGGGCTAAGGGCTAAGGGCTAAGGGCTAAGGATCGTAGGCCGGCTTTTGCCGAAGGCAACAGCCGGCACGCATCTGTGCAAGGACATGGGTCATCCGCCGGCTGGCTCCCTTCGGTCGCAAGCCGGCCTACCGCACGCGTGCGCTCGAACAAAACGGTGAGGCGTCGTTCGAACGGGCGTTGGCGCCTCGGCGATACCCGTCGTCGGCCACGATCGCCGGCCAGCACGTTTACCTTCTTCGCACCACGCCCAACGCGTCCGGGTGACTGCACAAGGGAACAATCATGAGCGAAGGGCAGACAGTCGCCGGCCCAGAGTCCGCGCGTTCCGCGGGCGACCGGCCCATGCTGGGCATCGCCTTCATGGCACTCGGCGTCAGCCTCGTGCCGTTGATGGATGGCATCGCCAAGGGCCTTGCGGACGACTATCCGGTATTTCAGCTCGTCTGGGCGCGATTCGCGTTTCACCTGCTGTGGCTGCTGCCCTTCCTGCTGTGGCACGGCCATGGCCGCTCGGTGCTGTCCCCGCGCCATCCGGGCCTGCAACTGCTGCGCGGATTCCTCCTGATGGCGGCCACGCTGTGCTACTTCAGTGCGATCGCGCTGATGCCCATCGCGGACGCCCTCGCCCTGCTGTTCATCTCGCCGATGGTGGTCACACTGCTCTCGCCGGTCGTCCTTGGCGAGCGCGTCGGGATCTGGCGCTGGAGCGCGGTTGTGGCCGGCTTCATTGGCGCCCTGATCGTGGTCCGTCCCGGTTTCGGCGTATTCCAGTGGGCCTCGGTTCTGGCCCTCGGTGCCGGCGTGATGCACGGCTGTTATCTGATCACGACGCGCCGCCTTGCCGGCAGTACCAATCCCATGCTCACGCTGTTCTATACGGGGGCGATCGGCCTGCTCGCGATGTCGGTGGCCATGCCGGCGCTCTGGGTACCGCCCAGCGCCGCCGACTGGGGCTGGATGGCCATCATGGGCGCATTCGCTGCCGGTGGGCACTTCCTGATCATCAAGGGGTTCGACCAGGCACCGGCCCCGGTGGTCGCCCCGGTGGCTTATGCCGAGATCGTGGCAGCGACGGCGGTCGGTTACTTCGCCTTCGGTGACTTCCCCGCCGCCTGGACCTGGGTGGGGATCGTCGTGATCATCGCCAGCGGGCTCGTTATCTCGATCCGCGAGCACCGGACGCGCCCCCGATGACTCCGACCCCGTCCAATGTAGCGACTGCCCGGGCCGTACTCCCCGGCGAGCGGCCGCTCGTCGGCATCGGGCTGATGGCGGCCGGGGTGTGCACATTGCCGCTGATGGACGGCACCGCGAAATACCTCAGCGGCGAGTTCCACGTCCTGCAGGTCGCCTGGGCGCGCTACGGTTTTCACCTGGTGCTGTTGCTGGCGCTGCTCGCCTGGCGCCTGCGGCCGGCCGAACTCGTGCCCAGACACCCGGGCCTGCAGATACTGCGCAGCGGTTTCCTGCTGGGTACCACCCTGTGCTACTTCGGCGCCATCGCGTATATGCCTCTGGCGACGGTGCTGGCGCTCGCCTTCATCGGACCGGTCGTGAGCACGGCACTGGCGCCCATCGCCCTCGGAGAGCAGATCGGTCCCCGCCGCTGGGTCGCGGTGCTGGTCGGCTTTATGGGCGCGTTGATCGTCCTGCGACCGGGCTTCGACGTATTCCACCCCGCCTCGCTGCTGGCGCTCGGCGCGGGCGTGTTTTACGGGCTCTACCTGCTGGCCACGCGGCGCCTGTCGGGCAGCGGGCGTCCGGCCGTCACCCTGCTGTACACCGCGGTGATCGGCGTTGCCGTACTGACGCTCATGCTGCCCTTCGTCTGGCGCCCACCGCAGGCGACGGATTGGCTGCTGATGGCCATAATGGGGGCGTTCGGCGCCCTCGCCCATTTTCTGATCATCCGAGCTTTCGAGCACGCGCCGGCGGCCGTGCTCGGCCCGGTGAGCTATGTGGAGATCATCATGGCCGTCGCGATCGGCTGGATCGCGTTCGGCGATTTCCCCGATCGCTGGACCTGGACGGGTATCGCCGTCATTGTGGCCAGCGGGATTTATATTTCCGTACGAGAGGGGCGCATGCGCGCTCCCCTGACCGACTGAGGAGGATCCATGCTCGCATTCGAAGAACGCGAATACCGCGACCGTATCGCCAACGCCCGCAAGCGTATGGCGGCCGAGGGCATCGACGTGATGCTCTGCAGCAACCCCGCCAACATGTGTTATCTGACGGGCTACGATGGCTGGTCATTTTACGTGCATCAGCTCGTGATCCTCACCGCCAACGAGAACGAGGACCCGGTCTGGGTCGGGCGTGGCATGGACGCGAACGCCGCTAAGGTGACCACGTTCCTGCCCGACGCGAACGTGATCTCCTACAGCGACGACTACGTCCATTCGAAGGTCAAGCACCCGCTCGAGTTCGTCGGTGGGCTGCTCAAGGAACGTGGCCTCGAACGCGCGAAGATCGGTGCCGAAATGGATACCTTCTATTTCCCCGCGCGCAGCCTGCTCTCCCTGCAGCGCACCCTGCCGAACGCGGAGCTGGTCGATGCCAGCACGCTCGTGCCGTGGGTGAAGGTCATCAAGTCCCCCGCCGAGATCGAGTACATGGAACGCGCCGCCCGGATCTGCGAACGGGCCATGCGCACCGCCGTGGACAACATCCACACCGGCAACCGCCAGTGCGACGCCGCGGCCGAGATCTTCCGCACCCAGATCGCCGGCACCGAGGAATTCGGCGGCGACTACACCGCGATCGTGCCGATGCTGCCGTCGGGCGAAGGGACGAACACCCCGCATCTCACCTGGAACGACCAGAACTTCAAGAATGGCGAAGCGACCATCATCGAACTGGCCGGCTGCTACCGCCGCTACCACTGCCCGATGGCCCGCACCGTCCAGCTCGGCAAAGCGCCCAAGAAACTCGACGACACCGCGAAGATCGTGGTCGAGGGCCTGAACAACGCGATGGAGGCGGCCAAACCCGGCACCACCGCGGAGGAAGTCGAGAACGTCTGGCGCCAGACCATCGAGCGCCATGGCATCAAGAAAGAATCCCGCATCGGCTACTCGACCGGCCTGAACTATCCGCCGGACTGGGGCGAAGGCAGCGTCAGCGTGCGCCCGGGCGACAAGACCGAACTGCAGGAGAACATGTGCCTGCACATCATTCCCGGCATCTGGATGGACGACTGGGGCATGGAAATCAGCGAATGCATCCAGGTCACGCCGTCCGGCGGGCGTGCGTTCGCCGACTTCGAACGGAACCTGATCGTCAAGTAATTACCGTGGTGGAAACCTGCCAGGGAAGGCGGGAACCACGGATTTGAGAACCACGAATGAACACGAATGGACACGAATGGGGGCTTCGGGTGCCCACCGGCTTCTGGAGCTTCGCTGCGGTTGCATACAGGGATCAGAGGAGAATTCATAACCATAAAATGGACTAAAAATGAACAAAAAATGATTCCGTTCCTGATTCGGTTTTTTTGCGGCGCTTGCACGGAAGTGACAGCCGCAGATGCTTGTGCTTATTCTCACGTGAACCGTGTGGCCTATTTTTCGTCCATTTTTAGTTCATTTTTTGGTTATGCATTTTTCCAGAGCCCGAACAGCGAAGCTCCAGAAGCCGGTGGGCACCCGAAGCCCATTCGTGTCCATTCGTGTTCATTCGTGGTTCAAAAAAAGGTCTACTCCATCTTCCACTGATACATGATGAAGTCGCTTTTGGCGCCAGTGTAGCGGTCGTAGAAGGCGCGGCCGCGGTAGTTGAATTCCTGGGTGAGCCAGCGGATGACGGGCCAGCCGCGTTCGTTGGCGCGTTCGGCCAGGGCGTCGAACAGGGCGTCGGCCGCGCCCGAGCCGCGGTTGTCCGGGGAGACGTAGAGGTCGTCGAGAAAGCCCATCGTCGCGCCGGTGAGTGGTCGCGGGCAGGCGCGCACATGGGCGAAACCGACGACGCGGCCTTCGGCATCGCGGGCCAGCAGGCCTTCGAGCAGGTGCCCCGGATCGTGCAGCCAGGACCAGACCTGCTCGGCGGCGGCATCGGTGAGCACGGTGCCGTAGAAATCGGCATAGCCCGCGAACAGGGGGCGCCAGGCCTCGAAATCGTCTTGGGTTACATCGGTTACGGTGATCGTGCTCATTATCCACTCCGGCCGTGACAATGCCGCCAGCCTATCGGGGTCGCGGCCGGAACGACAGCACCGGGGAGAACGCATGAAGGCGGAACAGCAACTGGCAGGGGTCGGGATCGCGCTGATGGGCGTGCTGGTGCTCAGCCCGGACGCGCTGCTGATCCGGTTGATCGACACCGATCGTGCCACCCTGCTCTTCTGGCGTTCACTGCTGCAGGGACTGACGCTGTGGGCGTTTCTCGGACTGTACTACCGCTCGGCACTCCCCCGGGTCGTGCGCGCGATGGGCTGGATCGGGATTCCGGCGGCGTTCGTGTTCGGCCTGACCGCGATCCTGTTCGTACTCTCGATCACGCTGACGAACGCGGCCAACACCCTGTTCATGATGGCCACCTCCCCACTGTGGGCGGCGTTGATCAGTTGGCTGTTCCTCGGCGAGCGGGTTGCCCTGCGGACCTGGCTGGCGATCTTCAGCGCGCTGATCGGGATCGTGATCATCTTCAGCGGCGGCATCGGCGACGGCACGCTGATTGGCGACCTGATCGGCCTGGCCGCCGCGCTGTCGCTCGCAAGCCAGCTCACGATCGTCCGCCATGCCCGCGCGACCACGCTCGTGCCTGCGCTGGCGGGGGGCGTGTTGCTGGCCTCCATACTGGTAGGCATCACATTCGCCAGCCCCACGGCGGTCCGGGGCGACGATATCCTGTGGCTGGCGATACTCGGCGTGTTTGTCGTGCCGGTCGCATTCGGCCTGTTGACCCTGGCCCCGCGTTATATTCCCTCACCGGAGGTCAGCCTGATCATGCAGCTCGAGGCGATCCTCGGGCCGATCTGGGTCTGGCTTGGCGTCGGCGAGGTACCGCCGGTGGCGACCTTTGTCGGCGGCGCGATCGTGCTGGTTACGCTTACCGTTCACTCCATCCTCGGGATGCGTGCGTACCACCGACGCTCGCGGCCCGGACCGGTGGGCGCAGCGGCAACGCACGAGTCGGTCCGCGATTGATTACAGCATGGCCCGGACAACGGCATACGGGCATCATCGGACACGCAACAGAGGAAGAGAGACCATGGTTACCGCTATCCTGCTCATGAACGTCGAACGCTCGCGGATCAATGCGATCGCAGAGGATCTGGCCGCCCGCAAAGGGGTCTCCGAAGTCTATTCGGTCAGCGGCAATTACGATCTGGTCGCGTTGCTGCGCGTGGACAACAACGAGGAAATGGCGCGCCTGGTCACCGAGGAGCTTGCGGGCGTCGACGGCATCGAACACACCGAGACCATGCTCGCGTTCCGCGCGCATTCGCGCCACGACCTGGAGGCGATGTTTTCGGTCGGTTCGTAACAGGTCGGACGCCGGGTGGGCGCGTTTTCGCCGACGGCCAACGGGCGCGGTCAGGTATGGGACGCAATCAAGCGGTTCGGGCGATGACAAGAGGGTGCGGGTACATTCGCGAGCAAGCTCGCTCCTACAGGTAAGAGCCCCGTTCGGTGGCAGAATTCATGTAGGAGCGAGCTTGCTCGCGATCGGCCGCTGCAAGGCGGCCGGCGATTGATCAGCCGGACACGGCCTCCCGGTCGACCGTTTTGTCGGACTGCTCAAGCCAGTGGACGATCGACTCCCCCGCCTGGCGGCCCTCGAACACGGCGGTCACGACGAGGTCGGCGCCGCGGACCATGTCGCCGCCGGCGAAGATGCGGGGGTTGGTCGTCTGGAACGGGCATTCGCTGCTCGTGGCGACGAGCGTACGACCGTCCTCATAGTGCGCGACCGACTGCGCCTCATACCATTCCGGTGCCTCGGCCATGAAACCGAAGGCCACGATGACCCGGTCGGCCGGAATGACTTCCTCGGAATCGGGCACCGTCTCCGGCCGCTGACGCCCATTCGCGTCCGGCTCGCCCAGACGCGTCGCCACGACACGGACGCCGGTTACCCGACCGTCCTCCGACTCGATCGCCACCGGCGCGCGGTTGTAACGGAAGATCACGCCCTCGTCGCGGGCGTTCTGCACCTCGCGCTTCGATCCGGGCATGTTCGCCTCGTCACGCCGATACACGCAGGTCACCGAACGCGCGCCCTGGCGCAGGGCCGTGCGGTTACAGTCCATGGCGGTATCGCCGCCGCCAAGCACCACCACCCGTTCGTCACGGACGTTTACCTCGCGGCCGCCGGGGGCATCGGTATCCAGCAGGCTGTTGGCGTTGCCGATCAGGTACGACAGCGCCGGCACGACGCCTTCGGTATCCCGCCCCGAGAAATCGCCCTCGACCGCGCGGTATGCGCCCATGCCCAGGAACACGGCGTCGTATTCCGCAAGCAGTTCATCAATGGTCACGTCGCGGCCGACTTCTGTGCCCAGCGAGAACCGGATGCCCATGCCCTCCATCAGCTGACGCCGCGTCTCCACTACTTCCTTGTCGAGTTTGAAGGGCGGGATCCCGTAGGTCAGCAGCCCGCCGATCCGCGGGTAGCGGTCGAAGACGGTCGGCTCGACGCCATTGCGCACCAGGATATCGGCGCAGCCGAGACCGGCCGGCCCCGCGCCGACGACCGCAACACGTCGCCCCGTCGGCACGACGTCCGACAGATCCGGCCGCCAGCCCTGCTTCAGCGCCTCGTCGGTGATGTACTTCTCGATCGAGCCGATACTGACGGCGCCGAGACCGTCATTGAGGGTGCAGTCGCCCTCGCACAGCCGGTCCTGCGGACAGATTCGGCCGCAGATCTCGGGGAGCGTATTGGTCCGATGCGACAGTTCCGCCGCCTCGAGCAGGCGGCCTTCCTCGATCAGCTTGAGCCAGTTCGGGATGTAGTTGTGGACCGGGCACTTCCACTCGCAATACGGATTGCCGCAGTCGAGACAACGCCCCGCCTGCGAGGACGCCTCCTCGGCGGTGAACTGCCCGTAAATCTCGCCAAAGTCCCGCAGACGCACACCCACCGGCCGCTTGGCCGGATCGGCGCGCGAGACTTCGAGGAACTGGAATGGGTTACGTGGCATGGGAAACTCGGTGCAATCGGTTTTGAACCACGAATGAACACGAATTCTCGCGAATGACGCTTCGGAGGATTTCCGGGATTGTGGAGCTTCGCTGAAACGGTGCGGGTTCCGAAGCGCGAAAGGATGGAACCACGAATGAACACGAATGAACACGAATGTTTTCTGGAGCGTCCACTGCTTCGGGGAGCTTCGCTGAAGCCGTGTTGGTGCGGAACTCGCGTGAATTGTCCTTCGATCTGCAGCAACTCAGCGGCATTATTTCGCCGATATCGTATTCCGAGACCGCATCAGCGAAGCTCCTGCACGCTTCTCGCCCCCCAACCCAACATTCGTGTTTATTCGTGTTCATTCGTGGTTCCGCCTTACGATCACAAGCTCCCCACACACCATCAGCGCAGCTCCCCGGAGCCCCGTAAACCGCAAACCCACATTTGCGTTCATTCGCGTTCATTCGTGGTTCCATCCTTCAGGCCGCTGCCCGTGCCGCCTGCAGCATACGCGAGAGGTCGGCGGCCTTCGGCGTGACGAGCCAGAAGCGCGGGAGGTAGTCGGGCAGGTCTTCGAGTATCCGCGCGGCGTGTTCACTGCCGGTAGCTTCGACGTGTTGCCCGATGAGTTCGGCGAGGTGGTGGACGTTCTCCTCCCAGCGTTCGGCCGTCATCCGGTGGATTTCGATGAGTTCGCGGTTGTGGCGGTCGACGAACCCGCGGTCCATGTCGAGCACATAGGCGAAGCCGCCGGTCATGCCGGCACCGAAGTTCAGGCCCGTGCCGCCGAGTACGACCACGGCGCCGCCGGTCATGTACTCGCAGCCGTGGTCGCCACAACCTTCGACCACCGCGACCGCGCCCGAGTTGCGCACGGCGAAGCGCTGCCCGGCGGTGCCGGCGGCGTACAGGCGGCCACCGGTGGCGCCATAGAGACAGGTGTTGCCCATCACCGGCGTGTCCGGCGTCTCCAGACGGCTCGCGGCCGGCGGGCGGATGACGATGCGGCCACCGGTCATGCCCTTGCCGACATAGTCGTTGGCCTCGCCGACCAGTTCGATGTGCAGACCGCCGGTATTCCACGCGCCGAGGCTCTGTCCGGCGGCACCCGCCAGGCGTAACTGCAGCGGCGACTCCGTCATGCCCTGATCACCGTGGAGCTCGGCGATGCGGCCCGAAAGGCGGGCGCCGATCGAGCGGTCATGATTGCGGATCGCGTAGTCGAACGTCCCGCCAGACCGCGCCGCCACGGCGTCCGCGGTCTCTTCAGCGATGCGAGCGGCCAGTTCGCCCTTGTCATGCGGGCGGTTCCGGTCGACGCCGCAGACGTGCGGCACGGATGGGTCGACGCCGCCATCGGAGACGATCGGTGACAGATCGAGCGCGCGTTGTCGCGGTGTCTCGCCCGGCACCCGTTCCAGCAGGTCGTTGCGGCCAACGATCTCTTCGAGCGTTTCGAAGCCGAGCCGCGCCAGCCATTCGCGGACATCATCGGCCAGGCATTCGAAATAGAACCGGATCATATCCGGCTCCCCGCGGAAGAAGTGCTTGCGCAGCGTCACGTTCTGCGTGGCGACGCCCGTGGCGCAGTTGTTCAGGTGGCAGATCCGCAGGTACTTGCAGCCGAGTGCGACCAGTGGGCCGGTGCCGAAACCGAAGCTCTCGGCGCCGAGCAGCGCGGCCTTGATGACGTCGCGACCGGTCTTGAGGCCGCCATCGGTCTGCAGTCGGACGCGCTCGCGCAGGCCGTTGGCGCGCAGCGTCTGGTGCGCCTCGGCCAGGCCGAGCTCCCAGGGCGAGCCGGCGTACATCACCGAGGTGAGCGGGCTCGCGCCGGTGCCGCCGTCGTAACCGGAGATCGTGATCAGATCGGCGTAGGCCTTGGCCACGCCGGCGGCGATCGTGCCCACACCGGGTGCGGCGACCAGTTTCACCGAGACCAGCGCGCGCGGATTAACCTCCTTGAGATCGTAGATGAGCTGCGCGAGATCCTCGATGGAGTAGATGTCGTGATGCGGCGGCGGCGAGATCAGGCCGACGCCGGGCACGGCGAAGCGCAGCTTCGCGATCATACCGTCGACCTTGTGCCCGGGCAGCTGGCCGCCTTCGCCCGGCTTCGCGCCCTGTGCCATCTTGATCTGGATGACCTCGGCGGCGGCCAGATACTGCGCCGTCACCCCGAAGCGACCAGAGGCGATCTGGCGGATCTTCGAGGCCCGCTCGGTGCCGGTCCGATCGGGGTCTTCACCGCCCTCGCCCGAATTCGAACGCCCGCCGATACGGTTCATGGCGATCGCGATCGACTCGTGGGCCTCCGGCGACAGTGCGCCCAGCGACATCCCGGCAACCTCGAAACGCGGCGTGATCGCCTCGATGGCCTCCACCCGTTCCGGCGCCAGCGGCTCCGCCGCCTCGATCGGCTTGAGCAGATCGCGCAGCATCGCCACCGGCCGCCCATCGATCAGGTCGGCGAATTCGCGATAGGCGTCGCGGTCGCCGCGGACGGCATCCTGCAGTTTGTTGACCGCATCCGGGTTCCAGTCGTGGTATTCCGCGCCGTGAATCCAGCGCAGAACACCACCGGGCTCCAGCGGGCGGTCGAAGTCCGCGGCCGCCTGGGCAAGCGTGTCCTGATCGGCCTCCAGATCGCGGAAACCGGCACCGCCGATACGGCTGACCGCGCCCGGGAAACAGCGCGCCGAGACTTCGCTGTCGAGGCCGATGATCTCGAACAGGCTGGCCCCGCGATAGCTGCGGATGGTCGAGATCCCCATCTTCGACAGGATCTTGTAGAGGCCTTTGTTGATACCGAGGCGCCACTGCTTCATCAGCGTCGCGGGGTCGGCGTCGCCTTCGATCCGCCCGGTCGCGTGCAGGTCATGGATGAGGTCGAAGGCCATCCACGGATGCACCGCCGTCGCGCCGAAACCTATGAGGCAGGCCATCTGGTGGGAATCGAGCACGGTGCCGGTATCAACGACGAGGTTGGTGCGCACGCGCAGGCCCGCCTCGGCAAGGTGGTGATGGATCGCGCCCACGGCGAGCAGCGCATGCACGGGCGGGTGTTCCGCATCGGCGTGCCCGTCGGTCAGTACGAGGATGATCGTGCCGTCGCGCACCGCCTGCTCGCATTCCCCGCAGAGGCGATCGAGCGCCGCCGCCAGGCCCTCGTCGTGCTCGCGCTGCAGCAGGATCTCGCGGTGGGGCCACTCCTCGACCGAGAGGGTCTTGAGCTCCTCGAACCGGCGCGGCGACAGCACCGGTGAATCCAGCACGATACGACGGGCGTCATCGGGGCCGACATCGAACGGATTGGCCTCGGGCCCGAGACAGCTCTCGAGCGACATCATCACCCGCTCGCGGATGGGATCGATCGGCGGGTTGGTGACCTGGGCGAACTGCTGTCGGAAGGCGTCGAACAGGGGGCGTACCTGTCGGGACAGGACCCACATCGGGGTGTCATCGCCCATCGAGCCGATCGCCTCGGCGCCGTCCTCCGCGAGCGGTCGCACGATCTGTTCGCGCTGCTCCAGGGATACGCCGAACAGTTTCTGCCGGGTCGCAAGCCGCGCGGAATCGGGTGGTGCGGGCATATCGCGCCGGCGATAGCCGAGCCGCTGGACACCACTGCGCAGCCACTGCTTGTACGGCGCGCCGCGTTTGAGTCGCTCGCCGATGACATCCGGGGTCAGGATCTCGCCGGCCTCGGTATCCACCGCCAGCATGTCACCGGGACCCAGCCGGCCCCGGGCGACCGCCCGCTCCGGCTCAACGTCCACGACACCGGCCTCGGAGGCGAGCGTGATGACGCCGTCGTCGGTCTGGACCCAGCGCGCCGGGCGCAGGCCGTTGCGGTCGAGGCTGCAGGCCGCGTAACGGCCGTCCGTCAGCACGATGCCCGCCGGGCCGTCCCACGGGTCCATGTTCAGCGACCAGAACTCGTAGAACGCCCGCAGTTCCGGATCGACCGCATCGACGTTCTGCCACGCCGGCGGCATCAGCAGGCGCATCGAATGGAACAGGTCGAGGCCACCGGCCATCATGGCCTCGAGCATGCGATCGACACTCGCGGAATCCGACTCGTCAAAATCGACGATCGGCGCGAGCTGGTCGAAATCGAGGCCGTTCGGGGACTTCAGGCCCTTCAGCCGCGCCCGCGCCCAGCGCCGGTTGCCGGCGATGGTGTTGATCTCGCCGTTGTGGGCCAGATAGCGGAACGGCTGCGCCAGTTTCCACTGCGGCCACGTATTGGTGGAAAAGCGCTGGTGAAAGACGCAGATCGCGCTGGTGAAGCGCTCGTCGCGGAGATCGGTATAGAAAGCCGGCAGCGCCTCCGGCATCACCAGCCCTTTGTAGCCGAGCACGTCCGGCGACAGGCTGACGACATGGAATGCCGTATGCGCCGCAAGTTCCCGTTCGGCCTGCCGGCGGCCCACATAGAGCGTGCGCCGGAACGCGGCCGTGTCCATCTCGGCGGAGGCGTTGACGAAGATCTGCTCGATTCGCGGTCGCGTCCGATCCGCCTCCGTCCCGCAGACCGAGGCGTCGACCGGCACGACCCGCCAACCCGCGACCTCGAGGCCCGCATCCGTCAGCGCACGCCCGAGCGCCTCGCGCTCCGCCTCGGCCGCGGTGGCATCCGGGTCCAGGAAAACCATGCCGGCGGCGAACACCGCCGCGGTGTCGATATCGCACTCGGCCGCTACCGCCCGCAGGAACGACTCGGGCGCCGCGACCAGCAGGCCGCAGCCATCACCGGTCCGCCCGTCGGCGGCAATAGCACCGCGGTGGGTCATGCGTGCGAGCGCTACCAGCGCATCGGATACAAGCTCACGCCGCGGCTCACCATCGAGCCGCGCCATGAGCCCGAATCCACACGCGTCGCGCTCGAATCCGGGTTGCCAGAGCCCGCCCGCCGGCGGGCCCTGAACCATCTTATCGATCGTCATACGATCGGATGCTACACCGATGACGGTTCTTCGGTCGAAGCCGGCTTTTTCCCGTCTTCATCGTAGAACTGCGCCTCTTCGGTCGAGCCGGCCAGGGCGCCCACCGAACTCAGGCCACCGGTGACCACATTGCTGATCGTATCGAAGTACCCGGCCCCCACTTCGCGCTGATGGCGGGTCGCGGTGTAGCCCTCGGACTCGGCGGCGAACTCCTCCTGCTGGAGTTCCACATAGGCCTCCATCTGCCGATCCCGGTAGCCGCTGGCGAGCCGGAACATGCTGTAGTTGAGCGCATGGAAACCGGCCAGGGTGATGAACTGGAAGCTGAACCCCATCGCGCCGAGCTCATCCTGGAACTTGCGGATCGTGGCGGCATCCAGTTTCGCGGCCCAATTGAACGAGGGGGAACAGTTGTAGGCGAGCTTCTTGCCGGGGAACTGCGCGTGCACACCCTCGGCGAACTGGCGCGCGAATTCCAGATCGGGGGTCTTGGTCTCGCACCAGATCACGTCGCAGTACGGCGCGTACGCAAGGGCCCGGGTAATACAGGCATCGATCCCGCCCGTCACGCGGTAGTAGCCCTCGAACGTCCGCTCGCCGGTGATGAACGGCTGGTCGGCCGGGTCGATATCGGTCGTCAGCAGGTTCGCGTCCTCGGCGTCGGTGCGCGCCACCACGATCGTCGGCACGCCCATGACATCGGCCGCGAGCCGGGCCGAGGTCAGCTTCTGGATCTGCTCCTGGGTCGGCACGAGCACCTTGCCACCCATATGGCCGCACTTCTTGGCGGACGCCAGCTGGTCCTCGAAATGCACGCCGGCGGCGCCGGCCTTGATCATGCCCCGCATCAACTCGAACGCGTTGAGCGGGCCGCCGAAACCGGCCTCGGCATCGGCCACGATCGGGGCGTACCAGTCGATCGAATCATCGCCCTCGGCATGTCGCAGTTCATCCGCCCGGCGCAGCGTGTTGTTGATCCGCTCGACCACCGCCGGCACCGAGTTCGCCGGGTACAGCGACTGGTCGGGATACATCTCGCCCGCCAGGTTGGCATCGCCGGCCACCTGCCAGCCGGACAGATAGATCGCCTTGAGGCCCGCCTTCACCTGCTGCATCGCCTGGTTGCCGGTCAGTGCACCCAGCGCATTCACGTACGGCGTCTCTTCCATCAGGCGCCAGAGCTTCTCGGCCCCATCGCGCGCCAGCGTGTGCTCGATCCGCTTGGTGCCGCGCAGGCGCACGACATCGGCCGCGCTGTAGGGGCGCTGCACGCCAGCCCACCGCGGGTTCTCGTTCCACTCGCGTTCGAGCTGTCTGATCTCTTCCTGGGTATCCATCACAATATCCTGTTGGTCTGCGTTGTCGGGATGCGTACCAGCTCAATCCACCCGTACGCGTACGGGCGACCCGCGGCCGGGTACGTACGCGGTCCCTACCGGCTCCGCATGGAGTACATCCGGTACGGGGTCGACATGCACCGCATGCCCTTCGCAGGGCCTGCCGGTGACGGGGTGGATCCATTGCCAGAGCTGGGTGCACGCGGGGTCCGCATCCGCCATCCACTCATGGATGGTGCGGTGGTCGCGCGGTCCGGCCTCGATAGATTCGCCACCACGGCGTCGGCACGGCTTCGTGGCGGTCATATTCAGTGTAGCGGGAGATCGTCTGTTGGGCGCCTGCGCAGGGGTTCCATTGCCTGCACGGCGAATGGTCGGGACGGCAGCAATGCCCGTATGAGACGTTTGGATCGAGGATCGGGTGGCCGTCATTGCTGCCCCTGGATACGTCTTTTTAGAACCGGTTGTCCATAATGGTGCGACACGCGCAACGATTCGACTAGGTGATTTTTGCTATATTGAGTATTCGATTTTCCAATACTATCAGTCGGAACCCCCAGGATGGCAGCCACCCCGAATCGACTCCGGCAGTTGCGCGCATTCTGCCTCGCCGCACAGACCGGCAACATCTCACGCGCGGCGGAACGTCTGCATCTGAGTCAGCCGACGGTCTCGCAGCTCGTAAAATCGCTGGAGCGGGATCTGAATGTCGTCCTGTTTGAACGTCACGGACCGCGTATCGAACTGACGCCGGCCGGCGGCGCATTGCTCGACCGCGCCCTGCCGCTGGTGGAAGGCATCGATCAACTCCCCGACACCTTCCAGGCCCACCTCGGATCGGTCACCGGCGGTCGGTTGGACATCGCCGCCGGCGAGTCGACCATTCTCTACCTGCTGCCCGAGAGCGTGAAGCGCTTCAGCGATACCTATCCCCAGGTCAACCCGCACCTGCACAACGTGACCGGCCGCGATGGCATGGAACTGCTGCGCGCCGGCGAAGTCGATTTCGCGGTCGGCTCGATGATCGATGTGCCCGCGGACGTCACCTGGGTGCCGATGTTCAGCTTTGAACCCATGCTGATCACGGCGCGCGACCACCCATTGGCCAGCCGGGAGCATCTGTCGCTCGCGGACATCGCGGCACACGGTCTGATCCTGCCGCCGCGTCACCTCTCGACGTGGCATGTCGTCGACCTGGTTTTCCAGCAGAACCGGCTCGATTACCGGGTCGTGCTGGAGGCCGGGGGCTGGGAGGTGATCAAACGCTTCGTGGAGCTCGGGCTCGGCATTTCGATCGTCACCAGCATCTGCCTGCGTGGCGACGAGGATCTGGTCGCCATCCCGGTAGGCCAGTGGTTCCCGCAACGCACCTACGGCGCCGTCATCCGCAACGGCCGCGTGCTGTCGCCGCAGGCGAAGGCGTTCCTCGGCATACTCGATCCGGATTTCGAACGTCACGCGACCACCGCCCGCAGCGGCGAGTCCAGCATACCGCCGTGCCGCCCGAGGCATGGCGAGGACAGCGATTTCAGCGGATTCGACCAGTCACTGGCCTGATCGAGCGCCCCACATTCTCTCCCGGGCACCGCGGGACATCGCGGCCGATGTCCCGCAACCTGCCTTATACCGTCCAGCGAAGAGGTCTCAGTGGCTCGGCGCACCGGTACTCCCGGTTCCACCGGGGCGCTCGCGGGTATTCAGCCCGAGCAGGCGATAGAGCGGGCACCAGCTGAACGCGGCGGTCGCAAGCAGCACCAGCCCGAGCCAGGCCCACCCCGGGCCGCCGGCCAGCGCCCAGAGCACCAGCACAATGCCCACACCCGTGCGTATGGCGCGGTCAATCGTGCCCAGGTTCGATCTCAGGTTCATTTTCCGAACTCCAGACGGACCGCGGGATGCGGCCTCTGGACTGAATATAGCCCGTCGCCGCAAGGCCGCAACGGGCGTCGCTGCACAGCGGTGCGCTCGGGGTATGGGCAAGCGGCGGCGACGGCGTTACAATGCGCGCCTTCAACGGGGCCGTAGCTCAGCCGGGAGAGCGTCGCGTTCGCAACGCGAAGGTCAGGGGTTCGATCCCCCTCGGCTCCACCAGATCCCCCGGACCGGCTGACCGGCATGGAGTGCCGGTCAGCGGCGTCTTCCCCCGGCGGCACCGGCCGCCCGCATTTTCGCCACCGTCGATGCGATGACATACCGCTCGCGCGGGTACAGCGACTCGGGCGATCCTCAGGAGTCCGCGGGTTCGCGCGCGGCCCGTTCCTCGCGGGTGTCGTAGGCACGGACATGATCACGCCCTGCCCGTTTTCCGGCATACAGCGCTTCATCCGCGCGCGCCAGTAATCCATCCGGATCACTCGCCGTGTCCGGGTACACCGCGAATCCGATGCTGACCGTGACGCTCATGGACGTGCCGTCGATGTCCACGGCCGAGTTCGCCACGGACTGCCGCACGCGCTCGGCCACCATCGCCACGGTGTCATGATCCGCATCGGGGACGAGTACGACGAACTCGTCACCGCCATAGCGGGCTACCAGATCGGAGGCCCGCAGACCGCGATGAACCGCCGACACGATGTGGAGGATCATGCGGTTACCGGCATCGTGGCCATTATTATCGTTGATGGGTTTCAGGCCATCCGCGTCGATCATCATGACGCCAAAAGGGGTGCCCGTGACCTCCGCTTTGCGGATCTGGCGTTCGAGGGCCGCGGTGAAGGCCCGCATATTCGGCAGGCCGGTGAGATCGTCGGTCTCGGACAGCTTTCTCATCGAGGCACGCGCGATATTCATATCGGCGCCGAGCAGCGAGGTCAGATAGGCGACGAGCACGAACGGCGCGAAGTTGAGCATCACGCCGGTAAACGTCCGGTAAGCGAACACCTCGCCACCCAGTTGCGCATGGGCGGCGTGCAGGTACAGGGCCGCGATCAAGGCGACCTCGAGCAGCGTTACGACCTTCCCCAGCGTGAGCGCGCTGAAAATGATGGTGAGCAGGTAGAGATTGATCAGCGGACTGTCGATCAGGCCGGTATTCCAGACGACGACCGCGGTCACGCCGATCATCACCCAGGTCTCGAGGGTCAGCTTCCAGCGGGCCTCGAGGCGCAGGAGATTGGCGTAGCGGAAACCGAGGACGAACAGCGCGAATCCGGCGCATACGCCAATGACGAGCGGTGGATCGTCAACGCGGGCGCCTGGTACGACCAGGTAAGCCAATATCAGGATCAGCAGAAGCCATTCGATTTCCGCCAGGCTTCGATTGAATCCGCGGAGCTCGATTTCGTTCGGCATCGATCCGGTCTTTGCCGGCTGCATTATTGTTCTCGCCCTCCCCCTCGCTCGACGCGGATCGTTGGTCTACTTCCAGCGGATCACGCCGACATCCACGGCGCACATGTGCCGTGTTTTCCAAGACCGCCGGTCAGACCCCGGGAACGATAGCACGCACCCGATGGAGCCAAAAGGCGCTGTCTAGACTCGCCATCTCGCGCCCTGCCCTCCGTCTCCCTGATTCCCGTTCAAGGGGGATGCATCCGATGTCTCTCCATGACGCGCGCGTAAACCGTATCGACCTCGGTCGCACTCACCAGTTCCGCGAGCGCACTGTTGCGGGCGAGCATGCCGTCCTTTTCCGGATGCCAACCGGCGAGCATGGTCAGATAGACATCGAGCGCGCCATAACCGCTGGGCAGAAACCACGGTTTGCCCGCAATCGCGTCCCCGACCAGACCGAATTGCCGGTCCAGGCAGCGGATCGCTTCACTGCGATCGGGCTCCGACCAGCAGGACGGCGCGGCGAAACGCTCCGGATGATTCATCCGCGCCAGCATCGGGTAGACGGCGGCCGCCAGATACAGCAGCCAGCGCAGAAAACGCGGTCGCTCCGGATCGTCCGGCGGGGGAACCAGTCCCGTCCGTGGATACCTTTCGCCCAGCAACAGCACCATGGCGGCCGACTCGGTCATCATCGTGCCATCGGGTAACTGCAACGCAGGGACCTCACCCGTCGGGTTGATCGCCAGATAATCGGGCTCCCGGTGCTCGCCCGCCACCAGATCGATCACCACCCGCTCGAACGGTACGCCCGCCTGTTCGAGCATCACCTCGGGCGCGATCGCGCCGGTCCCGGCCGCCCAGTACAGCCGATACATGGTTGCCTCCCGTATGCCCGAATCACGACTGCAGCCAGCCTACGCGTCCGTTCCGTATCACACCACGGGCGCCGGGTGTCGGCCACCCGCCCGGTCTGTTTCGCACCCGCCGCGGCAGGCCGACTCGCCACGCACAACGGTCCGCATGGGGCACTGGTATCGGCGTGCCGCGAAAGGTACGCTCAATCCGTTTCCCAGACGCGCACTACCAGCGGAGCCCTGCAATGCCCGATCCGGCTTTCACCGATTTCCAGTGGGCGGACCCGTTTCTGCTGGAACAGCAACTCACCGCCGAAGAGCGGATGGTCCGGGACAGCGCCAGGGGCTACTGCGACGATCATCTGCTACCGCGCGTGACCGAGGCGCACCGGCACGAGGTCTTCGACCGCGCGATCATGACGGAGATGGGCGAGCTCGGGCTGTTCGGCAGCACCCTGCCGGAGGCGTACGGCTGCGCGGGACTCGGTTACGTGAGCTACGGACTGATCGCACGCGAGGTCGAGCGGGTCGACTCCGGTTATCGCTCGGCCATGAGCGTGCAGTCGAGTCTGGTCATGCACCCCGTGTATGCCTACGGGAACGAGGACCAGCGCCTGCGGTACCTGCCGAAACTGGCGAGCGGCGAATGGATCGGGTGCTTCGGCCTCACCGAGCCGGATGCCGGATCCGATCCGGGCGGAATGAAAACCCGGGCCCGCACGACGGAGGGCGGCTGGCTGCTCAGCGGGACCAAGACATGGATCACCAATGCCCCGGTCGCGGACGTGCTGATCATCTGGGCGAAGGACGATGAAGACGTCGTGCGCGGTTTCATCCTCGAACGCGGGATGGAGGGCCTCGAGACGCCGGCGATCGAAGGCAAGTTCTCGCTCCGCGCCTCGACGACCGGCCAGATCGCGATGAACGACGTCTTCGTGCCCGAGGCCAACCGGCTGCCGGAGGCAAAGGGCCTGCGCGCACCATTCGGGTGTCTGAGCCGCGCACGCTACGGGATCGCCTGGGGCACGATGGGCGCGGCGGAATTCTGCTGGCAGGCAGCGCGCCAGTACACGCTCGACCGCAAACAGTTCGGCCGGCCGCTGGCCGCGACCCAGCTCGTGCAGAAGAAACTGGCCGATATGCAGACGGAGATCGCCCTCGGGCTCCAGGGGGCGTTGCGCGCCGGTCGCCTGATGGACTCGGGCGACGCCGCGCCGGAGATCATCTCGATGATGAAGCGCAACAATTGTGGCAAGGCGCTGGATATCGCCCGCACCGCCCGCGATATGCACGGCGGCAACGGGATCGCCGACGAATACCACGTCATCCGTCATGTACTGAACCTGGAGGCGGTCAACACCTACGAAGGCACGCATGACGTCCACGCCCTGATCCTCGGCCGCGCCCAGACGGGGCTGCAGGCCTTCACGGGCTGACCGCACGATGACCGCCGGGGCCCTCTCGCACCTGCGGGTGCTCGACCTGTCGCGGGTGCTCGCCGGACCGACGGCGGGGCAGATACTGGCGGATCTCGGCGCGGAGGTCATCAAGATCGAACGCCCCGGCCGCGGTGATGATACGCGCCACTGGGGCCCGCCATGGTTCACCGGGAACGACGCGGACCAGCGCGGTGAATCGGCCTATTACCTGTCGGCCAACCGCGGCAAAAAGTCCGTGGCGGTGGACATCACCACCACCGAGGGGCAGGCGATCGTGCGCGACCTCGCCGCCCACTCCGACATCGTGCTCGAGAACTTCCGGGTCGGCGGACTGGCGCGCTACGGCCTCGATTACGCCTCGCTGTCGACCATCAACCCGGGCCTGATCTACTGCTCGATCACCGGCTTCGGCCAGACCGGCCCCGGCGCCAACCGGCCCGGCTACGACTTCCTGATTCAGGGCATGGGCGGGCTGATGAGCATCACCGGCGAACCCGACGGTGCCCCTGGCGGCGGTCCGCAGAAGGTCGGCGTCGCCCTGGCCGATGTAATGAGTGGCCTGTATGCCGCGATCGCGGTCCTTGCCGCACTGGCCTGGCGCGACCGCACGGGCGAGGGGCAGTACATCGATCTGGCCCTGCTCGATGTCCAGGTCGCTTCGCTGGCCAACCAGGCCACGAACTATCTGGTCTCCGGAGACCCGCCGGAGCGGCTCGGCAACGCGCACCCGAATATCGTGCCCTACCAGGTCTTCGCCGCCAGCGACGGCCATTTCATCGTCGCCGTCGGCAACGACGATCAGTTCCGGCGACTCTGCGCACTGATCGACAGGCCGGAGCTGGCGGACGACGGGCGCTTCGCCACGAATGGCGCGCGTGTCGAAAACCGGGGCGAGCTGATTCCGTTCCTGCAGTCCGTGTTCGCGCGTGCCGGCAGCGATGAGTGGCTGCAACGGCTGGAAGCGGCCGGCGTGCCGTGTGGCCCGATCAACCGGATCGACGAGGTATTCGCCGATCCCCAGGTCCAGGCCCGCGGGATGCAGACGCAGGCGCCGCACCCGCTGGGCGGTTCAGTGCCGCTGGTCGGGAGCCCACTGAAGATGTCGGCAACCCCCACTGCAGAGGCCTCGGCGCCCCCGACACTGGGAGAGCACACGGACGCGATCCTGCAGGATGTACTCGGACTCGATGAGGGGACGCGGGAGCGCCTGCGGCGGGACGGCATCATCGATTGAAAGTAGTGGCGGGAGGAACGCTTCGCGCTCCCCCCGCCAGCACTTCGAGTAATTACGCCAGGATGGCGCTTCGACTTACTGCCAGCTCTTGATCAGCTCGTCGTAGGCCACGGTCTGGCCCTGCGGCTTCTCGTTGTCGAGCTTCGGCTTGGGTGCACCGGGCTGATCGAACCAGTACTGCGCATCACGCAGTTCATTCAGCTTCGGTCCACAGGTCTCCTGGACCCCCGCCCGTTCGAGCCGCTCCATCACGCGGTCCTGCTCTTTGGCGAGGTTATCCATCGCGCCCTGCGGCGTTTCGTCACCGGTGACCGCGTCGGCCACGTTCTGCCACCACAGCTGTGCCAGCTTCGGATAGTCCGGCACGTTCGTGCCCGTATCGGTCCACTGCAGTCGGGCCGGACTGCGGTAGAACTCGACCAGGCCACCGAGTTCCGGCGCCCGTTCGGTGAACGACTCATGCTGGATATCCGATTCGCGGATCGGCGTCAGACCAACATGGGTCTTTTTCAGTGAGACCGTCTTCGACGTCGTGAACTGGGCGTACAGCCATGCCGCCTTGCGGCGTTTCGGATCGGCATGCTTGAACAGGGTCCAGGAACCGACATCCTGGTACCCGAGTTTCATGCCCTCTTCCCAATACGGACCGTGCGGCGACGGGGCCATACGCCATTTCGGTTCACCGTCCTCGTTGACGACCGGGAGGCCTTCCTCGGCCATACTCGAGGTGAACGCCGTGTACCAGAAGATCTGCTGGGCGACATTGCCCTGGGCAGGCACGGGACCGGCCTCGGAGAAGGTCATGCCGGCGGCCTCGGGCGGCGCATAAGCCTTCAGCCATTCGATGTACTTGCGCAGCGAATAGACCGCCGCGGGGCTGTTCACGGCACCGCCGCGGCGGACGTCCGAGCCGACCGGATGACAATCCTCGACCCGGATCCCCCATTCATCAACGGGTTTGCCGTTGGGAATGCCCTTGTCGCCGGCCCCGGCCATGGACAGCCACGCATCGGTGAAGCGCCAGCCGAGCGATGGATCCTTCTTGCCATAATCCATGTGCCCGTACACGCGCTCGCCATCGATCTCCTTCACGTGCTTGCTGAAGAACTCCGCGATGTCCTCGTAAGCGGACCAGTTGACCGGCACGCCCAGCTCGTAGCCATACCGCTCCTTGAAACGCTTGCGGAGATCCGGACGCTGGAACCAGTCGTAGCGGAACCAGTACAGGTTCGCAAACTGCTGGTCCGGAAGCTGATACAGCTTGCCGTCCGGCGCGGTGGCGAAGCTGGTCCCCATGAAGTCATCGAGATCCAGGGTCGGCAGCGTGACGTCGCTGCCCTCGCCTTTCATATAGTCCGACAGCGGAATCACATCACCGTAACGGAAGTGCGTACCGATCAGGTCAGCATCGTTGACGTAGGCATCGTAGATGGGCGTTTTCGTCTGCATCTCCGTCTGCAGTTTCTCGATCACGTCGCCTTCCTGGATCAGGTCGTGCGTCAGATTGATCCCGGTGATCTCGGAAAACGCCTTCGCCAGCGTGTTGGACTCGTACTCATGCGTGGCGATCGTTTCGGAGACAACCTGGATATCCATGCCCCGGAATTCCTCAGCCGCATCGATGAACCACTCCAGTTCCCTGAGCTGCTCTTCACGCGACAGCGTCGACGGCTGAAATTCGTCCAGCCACTTCTTCGCCTTCTCCATCTGGGCCTCGGTCGCGGCCTGACTCACACCGGGTCCCGCCGCGAGCGCGCCGATCATCGCGGCGCCCACTGCGGCCAACCCCGCTCCGTACTGTTTACTCAACCATTTCATGGTCAAACCCCTCCGCCCGGCTCGACCGGGCTCGTTGATGCCGGCGAAATCGCGACGCCGGCGTTATCGATCGTCGCCCCGGCCGAACCGCGGGCGACGAATTCCCTGATTGCATCCCGGCCCCGGCCGATCACCCCCAGCGCAGGAGCACGGCCAGCCAAAGCACGGAGATCGCGGAGGCCCACAGGAGCGAGAGCTCTTCGGTCCCCGCGAGCCAGAACAAATGGATGAACCCGCTGGTCAGCAGACCGATGAACAGGCGATCTCCCCGGGTCGTCTCGATGGGCAGAAAACCCTTGCGAAGCACCGTCGGATAGATCGTTTCCAGCACGGCCATCAGCGCCAGCATGACGAATACGGCGCTGCTGAAGATCGCCGTGGGGAGCGTCCAGGCCATCCAGCCCATGATTACACCCTCCCCAGGGCGAAGCCCTTCGCGATGTGGTTACGGACGAACCAGATCACCAGCGCCCCCGGTACCAATGTCAGTACGCCGGCGGCGGCGAGCAATCCCCAGTCCATTCCCGACGCGCTGACCGTTCGGGTCATGGTCGCGGCGATCGGTTTGGCCGCCGTCGAGGTGAGCGTGCGCGCCAGCAGCAGCTCGACCCAGCTGAACATGAAGCAGAAAAACGCGGTCACACCGACACCGGCCGAGATCAGCGGCAGGAAGATCTTCACGAAGAACCGCGGCCAACTGTAGCCGTCGAGGTAGGCCGTCTCATCCATCTCCTTCGGCACCCCGGACATGAAGCCCTCGAGGATCCAGACCGCCAGCGGCACGTTGAACAACGTGTGCGCCAGCGCCACGGCGAGGTGCGTGTCGAACAGGCCGACGCTCTGGTAGAGCTGGAAGAACGGCAGCAGGAACACCGCGGGCGGCGCCATGCGATTCGTGAGCAGCCAGAAGAACAGGTGCTTGTCACCCATGAACCGATAACGCGAGAACGCGTACGCCGCCGGCAGCGCGACCAGCAGCGAGATGATGGTGTTGAGGCCGACGTAGTAGATGGAGTTCAGGTAGCCGGTGTACCAGGACGCGTCGGTGAAGATCTTGATGTAGTTGTCGAAGGTGATCGTCGCGGGAAAGAGCGAGAAACCGGCGACGATCTCGCTGTTGGGCTGCAGCGACATCTTGAGCATCCAATACAGCGGCAGCAGCAGGAACAGGATGTAGAGCATCAGCACCGCATTCGGGACGCGCGCCCGGAGGGCCGTGCCCAGGGTGCTGTCCGGCGCCGCTGCATTCCGTGGGTCCTGATTGCCGATCATTTCGATTGCCCCCTCAGCCGACGCCCTTGCCGAGATTATTGATCACCTGGTAGAAGACATAGCTGACCAGCAGGATGACCAGGAAGTAGATGAGCGAGAACGCGGCCGCGGGCCCGAGGTCGAACTGACCCACTGCCATGGTCGTCAGATACTGGCTCAGGAATGTGGTCGAATTGCCCGGTCCACCGCCGGTCAGGACGAACGGCTCGGCGTAGATCTTGAAGCTGTCCATGAAGCGCAGGAGGATCGCGATCATGAGCACGCCGCGCATCTTCGGAAGTTCGATGTAGCGGAAGATGGCCCAGCGCGATGCGCCGTCGATCCGTGCCGCCTGATAATAGGCATCCGGAATCGCCTGCAGGCCGGCGTAGCACAGCAGAACGGCGAGCGATGTCCAGTGCCAGACGTCCATCGCGAGGACCGTGACCCACGCATCGATCGAATTGCCGGTGAAGTTGTAGTCGATGCCGAGCCCGTTGATCCCGATCCCCAGCAGACCGATATCCGGACGCGCGAACATCTGCCAGATGGTGCCGACCACGTTCCACGGAACCAGCAGCGGCAGCGCGAGCAGGATCAAAAGCACGGATACCCACGGGCCCTTGCGCGGCATGCACAGAGCGATCGCGATACCCAGCGGGATCTCGATCGCAAGCACGGCGAAGGAGAACAGGAACTGGCGCCGGAAGGCACCGAGAATCTCCGGGTCGCCGAGAATTTCCCGGAACCACTCCATGCCGACGAAGTACCGGCTCTGCGGGCCGAAGATATCCTGGACCGAGTAGTTGATGACGGTCATCAGGGGCACGATCGCGCTGAACGAAACGATCGCGACGACCGGCAATACCATCAGCCACGCTTTCGGATAGTAGGTTTTTTCCATAGCCCGACTCCGGCCCCTCGATCAGTACACGGATCAACGCACGAGGCGGCTGTCCGCGTAGAGCAGTGTCCATTCCGGCGGGAAACGCAGCCGTGCCCGATCCCCCGGCACCGGCTGATCGTCCCGCAGCTTGACGAACAGTTCGTTATTGGCCGCCCGGGTCTTCACCAGGCGATGGGTGCCCCGGTCCTCCACGAATTCGATCTCCACCGGCAGGCCGTCGCCCGATTCACCGGTCAACTCGAGGAACTCCGGACGAATACCGATCTCCAGACGCCCCGCGGCTCGTCCGCTGGCCGCGAGGACCTCCTCGGACAGCGGAATCCGGTGACCCTCGACGACCGCGGCATCGCCATCGAGGCCGCAGTCGAGGAAATTCATCCCCGGACTGCCGATGAAGTAGCCGACAAACGTATGGGCCGGGCGCTCAAAGAGTTCCTGGGGCGTGCCCAGTTGTACGACTTCACCCTCCGACATGACGACAATCCGGTCGGCGAAGGTCAGCGCCTCGGTCTGATCGTGGGTAACGTAGACGAGTGTCAGCTTCAGGCGCTCGTGGATTTCCTTGAGTTTGCGCCGCAGCCGCCATTTGAGGTGGGGGTCGATGACCGTCAGGGGTTCGTCGAAAAGTACCGCCGCGACATCGCTGCGGACGAGGCCGCGTCCAACCGAGATCTTCTGTTTCGCATCGGCACTGAGATTGACCGCCCTACGCTTGAGGACGTCTCCCAGGTCGAGCATCGTCGCGATCTCCTCGACGCGCTCGCGGACGCGGTCTTCCGGGATACGACGGTTGCGCAGCGGGAACGCCAGATTGTCGTAGACCGACATGGTGTCGTAGAGCACCGGGAACTGGAATACCTGGGCCACATTGCGGCGTTCGGTCGGCAGTGCGTTGACTTCCTGGCCATCGAAAACCACCTGTCCTTCCGATGGCTGGACCAGACCCGAAATAATGTTCAGAAGCGTCGTCTTGCCGCAGCCGGAGGGACCCAGCAGCGCGTAGGCGCCACCGTCTTCCCAGACGTGATCCATGCGACGCAGCGCGTAATCTTCCGGCCCGGAGGGATTACCGCCGTAGGAGTGCGCCAGGTTCCTGAGTTCAATCTTCGCCATGTGCTCTCCCGCGCATATCGGCGTTTACCCCGCATCCGGCCGGGCCGAGTCCGGGGCGGCGGCAAGCCGGCCCGCGCTGTCGAACGCGAACAGGCGCTCCGGCTCGATGTAGACCGTGATCGGATCCCCCAGCCGGTAGGTGTGCACGCCCTCGACCTGCACGACCCACGATGCCTCGCCATGACGGACATGGATGTACGTCTCCGACCCGGCGATCTCGGCGACTTCCACCTCGCCGGTCAGCGCCATCCGCGTCTCTTGCGGATTCCGGAGATGGATCTGCCCGGGGCGGACGCCGAAACGGTAACGACCGGGCGGGAGATCGCGCAGATGGGTGGGCGCCGCGAAACGCGCCTCGGCACCGAGCGAAAGTTCGCCGTTCTCGAGTTCGCCGGCAAACAGATTCATGGGCGGGTCGCTGAAGACCTGCGATACGGCCACGCTTGCGGGCCGGTGATAGACATCCGGCGTCGGGCCGTGCTGAACGAGGCGGCCTTCATGCATCACGGCGGTGGTGCCACCGAGCGTCAGCGCCTCGAGTGGCTCGGTCGTGGCGTATACGATCACCGTGTTGCGTTCGCGGAATATCTGCTGGAGGTCCTCCCGGAGCTGTTCGCGCAGCTTGTAGTCGAGGTTGATCAGCGGTTCATCCAGCAACAGCAGTTCCGCGTCGCATACCAGCGCCCGGGCCATGGCGGTGCGCTGCTGCTGGCCCCCCGAGAGTTCCGCCGGCAGGCGGTCAAGCAGATGGTCGATCTGCATCCGCTCCGCTTCCGCGCGCACGCGGCGGTCGATCTCGGCCTTCGAGATCCGCGCGAGTTTCAGAGGGGAGGCGATATTGTCGTAGACGCTGAGCGATGGATAGTTGATGAACTGCTGATAGACCATCGCGACGTTGCGCTTGCGGACCGGGACACGGGTTACATCGCGCTCGTCCATCAAAATCCGGCCGCTGCCCGGTCGGTCGAGGCCGGCCATCAGACGCATGAGCGTGGTCTTGCCGGCCTGCGTCAGCCCCAGCAGCACGGTCGCCTGGCCCGGCTCGCATGCCATATCGACATGATCGATATGCATTTCGCCGTGGACATACTTGCTGACGCCTTCCAGTCGCAGTGTCATCGGCTCGCCGTCCCGGGGAGCGGATGCGCGAGACCGTTCGCCATCCGGTTCTCCACATCCGCCTGCTCATCCATGGTCAGTTGCAGTCCCAGCTTGCTGCGGCGCCAGAGCACATCTTCGGCGGTCATGGCCCACTCATGCTGAGTAAGATAACGCACTTCCGCTTCGTAGAGATCGCCCCCGAAATGATGGCCGAGTTCGTCGAGCGATGCCGCCCCCGCCAGGATGCCCTCGACACGGGTCCCGTAGTTCCGTGCCAGGCGCCATGCCATCTCCTCGGGTAACCAGGAATAGCGCCGCCGCAGCGACGCCAGGAACGTATCGAACCCCGCTTCGCCGATATCCCCGCCCGGGAGCGGCGCCCGTCCGGTCCACCCGGTGCCGTCGCCGCCGAGCAGTGGCGTCAGCCGGTCCATGGCCTCCACGGCCAGTTTCCGGTACGTGGTGAGCTTGCCGCCGAGCACGGTGAGCACGGGCGCCTGACGCGTATCCAGATCCAGCGAGTAGTCGCGGCTCATGGCAGACGCACTGCCCGATTCCGAATCATCATGCAGCGGGCGAACACCGGCATACGTGAATACCACATCGTCCGGCCCGACCGACTCGGCGAAATAGCGATTGACCGCGTCGCAGAGGTATTCGATTTCCTCCGGCGAGGTCCGGGCCTCGGCGGGATCGCCGGTATAGGGAACATCCGTGGTCCCGATCAGCGTGAAGTCGCGCTCGTACGGGATCGCGAACACGACACGGCGATCGGTGTTCTGGAAGATGTAGGCGTACTCATGCTCGAACAGACGCGGCACGATGATGTGGCTGCCCTTGACCAGGTGCACCCGATGCCGACTGGCAAAGCCCCCGGTATCGTTAAGCAGCTCCGACACCCAGGGACCGGCCGCATTCACGATCGCCTTTGTATGAACCGTCCACTCATCGCCATCGATGGTCGATCGCAGCGTGACCTTCCAGTCGTCAGCGCGGCGTTCGGCCGCCACGCAGCGCGTCCGCGACCACACGGTTGCACCGCGCTCGGCGGCGTCGATGGCATTGAGCACCACCAGCCGCGCGTCCTGCACCCAGCAGTCCGAGTACACGAACCCCTTCTTCAGCTCAGGCCGTAGCGACCCCCCGGCGACATGCCCGTGCAGCGCGATGCCGCGGGAGCCGGGCAGGCTCCCGGAGCCGCCGAGATGGTCATACAGGAAAAGCCCCGCACGGATCATCCAAGCGGGGCGGAGCGCCTTTACGTGCGGCATGACGAACTGCATGGGCCAGATGATGTGCGGGGCGATGCCGAGAAGGACCTCGCGCTCGAGCAGCGCCTTGCGCACGAGACCGAACTCGTAATATTCGAGATAGCGCAGCCCGCCGTGGATCAGTTTCGTGCTGGCCGAAGAGGTGTAATTGCCGAGATCCCCCTGCTCACAGAGCGCGACATCGAGCCCGCGCCCGGCGGCATCGCGGGCGATGCCGGCACCGTTGATGCCACCACCGACCACCAGTAGATCGAACGTCCCGGAATCCGGCATCAACATCGGCTCACGGTTGCGGTTGCCCCTCGTGCCGATCATCGTCGGCCGTGGTTCGGGTAGCGGAATGTTCGAAAGTGAAAATAATCCGTTTTCACTTTTGTGACAAGTCGAAAATCTGCTAGCCGCATTCCCCGTTATTCGAAACCGGAATCTCCGCGGGCGGCATGACCGGCGACCGAACCGCAAGCCGGTACACCGGTCGGCCTTCGATCACGCACCCGCTTCCTCCGGGGCCAGAAAGAGGCTGGCACCGGCATCGGCCAGCAGGCGCTGGATGCCGGTGGGCGGCGGTTCATCCGTGAACAGGGCGTCGATCTGCGAAAGCTCACCCACGCGAACCATGGCATTGCGCCCGAATTTGGTCGCGTCGGCGGCAAGATACACGGCCCGGGCGTTCGCGATGATCGCCTGGAGCACCCGCACCTCGTGGTAGTCGAAGTCGAGCAACGCACCATCCCGGTCGATCCCGGAGATCCCCATGACGGCGTAATCCACCTTGAACTGATTCATGAAATCGATGGTCGCCTCGCCGGTCACGCCACGATCGCGCGCGCGCACGACCCCGCCGGCGATGATGACCTCACAGGACGCGTTATCGATCAGGATGTTGGCCACATTGAGATTATTGGTGATTACACGCAGATCGCGGTGATCCGACAACGCCTCTGCGACCGCTTCGGCCGTGGTCCCGAGCGTAATGAACAGGGACGCCTGATCGGGAATCTGGCGGGCGACCGCGCGCGCGATGCGCTGTTTTTCGGCCCGGCGCGAGACCTGGCGCGCGGTGTAGGGCTCGTTCTGGACGCTGGAGGCCAGCCCCGCGCCGCCGTGATAACGGCGCAGCAGGCCGCCATCACACAGGGCATTGACGTCCCGGCGAATGGTCTGCGTCGTCACCTCGAAATGGCGAGCGAGCTCCTCGATGGCAACGAAACCCTGTTCGCGGACCAGTGCAAGCATGGCCCGCTGGCGCGTGTTCAGGTCGTCCCTGTGATCGTCCGACGCCATATCTCGCCTCTTTCAGTATCGCGTCAGGCCCGCATCGGCCAGAGGTCACAGAGGGTAATCGATTTTTTCGGTTTCGAACATCCGCGCTTGACATTTTTCATAATCGATCGATGATTGTCGCGTCGAGCGGACAACGCATGCGTACTACCGGGTTGCCGGGAACAATCAGTGAGGAGGCGGGGCCATGCCGGGCGGAATTCTCGCGATCGACCAGGGGACCACCAGTTCCCGCGCCATCGTCCATGATTTTCGCGGGCGCGTGGTCGCGTCATCCCAACTCGAGTTCGATCAGCATTACCCGCATGGCGGCTGGGTCGAACACGATCCCGAGGATCTCTGGCAATCGACGCTGCGGGTCGCGCGCGAAGCATTGGGCCAAGCCGACCGCGAGGGCGTCGATGTGGTCGCACTGGGCATCACGAACCAGCGCGAGACCACGGTGGTCTGGGATACCCGCTCGGGCGAGGCCATACACAACGCCATCGTCTGGCAGGACCGCAGAACGGCCGAGTACTGCGCACGCCTCAAATCGGAGGGTTACGAAGCGCAGGTCACGGAGCGCTCGGGCCTGCTCCTCGACCCCTATTTCTCGGCCACCAAGGTGGCCTGGATCCTCGACAACGTACCGGGCGCCCGCGACAAGGCGACCGCCGGGCGGCTCGCCTTCGGCACGGTCGACAGCTGGCTCATCTGGCGCCTTACGGGCGGCCGCGTGCACGCCACCGACGCGACCAACGCATCGCGGACGATGCTGTTCAATATCCATGAGCAGCGCTGGGACGATGAACTGCTCGCGCTGTTCGACGTCCCCCGCTCGATGCTGCCCACGGTGCTCGACTCGGCAGACGATTTCGGGAGCGCGGATTCCGGCTATATCGGCCGAGCCCTGCCGATCCGCGGGGTCGCCGGCGACCAGCACGCCGCCGTGGTGGGCCAGACCTGCTTCACGCCCGGCATGATCAAGAGCACCTACGGCACGGGTTGTTTCGCCCTGATGAACACGGGGCCGACGCCGGTCACGTCACACAATCGCCTGCTGACGACGATGGCCTATCGGCTCGCGGGCCAGCCCACCTACGCGCTCGAAGGTTCGATCTTTGTCGCCGGCGCCACGATCAAATGGCTCCGCGATGACCTCGGCATGCTCGAGAGTGCGACCGACAGCGAGGAATACGCCCGCCGGGCCGATCCCGACGACGACGTCTACCTGGTGCCCGCTTTCACCGGCCTCGGCGCGCCCTACTGGGATCCCGATGCCCGCGGCGCCATCTTCGGTCTCACCCGCAAAACCGGTGTCCCCGAACTGACCCGCGCCGCGCTCGAGGCGGTGTGCTACCAGACCCACGACCTGGTCGTCGCCATGGCCGCCGATGCGAACACGCCGGTGCGCGAGCTGCGCGTTGATGGCGGGATGGTGCCCAACAACTGGCTCCTGCAGCGCCTGGCCGACCTGGTCGGCGTCTCGGTGGAACGCCCGCGCGATACCGAGACCACGGCCCTCGGCGCCAGCTACCTCGCGGGCCTCGGCCACGGCGTCTGGGGCTCCCTGGAGGAAGTACGCGGCCAGTGGGCGCTGGAGGCGCGCTTCGAGCCCTCGATCACGAACGAGGAACGCGATCGCCGCCTTGCGGGCTGGCACCGGGCGGTGCGCCACGTAACCGATTCGGGCTGATCAGCCGCTGATCGCCGGGAATGGCCACCGCGCGGCTTGACCGCACCCGCCCCCACCGGTACAACCGCGTCACCCGCCCCGGTAGCTCAGCTGGATAGAGCACTCCCCTCCTAAGGGAGTGGTCGCAGGTTCGAGTCCTGCCCGGGGCGCCAGATAAGGAAAGCCGGCTGCGTGCCGGCTTTCCTTATCTGGCGATCCGGGTAGCCCTGATGAGAACCTGAGTTCGACTGAATTGCAGGACGCAATTCAGCGCGAGCGAAGCGAGTCCGAAGGACCGGGCACACGGACGTGCCCGGCAATCCTGCCCAGGCCACATCCACGTCTACACGCAAACAGAATTCCCGAAACAGCCCCGCAAGCCGACCCCATCGCGAGCAAGCTCGCTCCTACATGAATCCTGCAATCCGGTGCGAATACACCTGTAGGAGCGAGCTTGCTCGCGATCGTGCCCGCACGGGGGTTGGGGACGATCAGCGCGTACACGGGACCGGCGGTGTTCCCACCGCGCCCGCTCCTACGAACCGGAACCACCCCGCTCGGCCGCCCAGCGCATCGCCCCGATGATATTGCGCTCGACGAGATAAGCGCGGGCGTCTTCCGCGTCATGCTCGAACCATTCGCGGGCACTGCCGAGGCGGAAGGTATACCCCCAGCGGTCCATATCGTGCTGCATCCGTGCGCTGCCGACATCCGGCAGTTCCTGCGCCAGCACGATCTGGAGATAACACACCGCGCACTCCTCGATCGCCGTGCCACCGGCATCGGTATGCAGCCGCTCACGCCGGCTCGCGTCCATACAGGCGAAATGCCCGGCCTCATGGAGCGCGGAATGGACCGGCGTATCGCCGCGGAGGTAGAGCCGGTCGCCGATCAGCCCCGCCTCCGGCTCACCCCAATGGGTGCCGGGGATGGCCTCGCCCTCGTCGACCCAGACGACGGTCATCCCAAGACCTTCGATCAGGCGCTCGAAATGGGCCATGTTGATCTGGCCGCACCGCAGGACGTCATTTTCGGTGGGATCGCTCATGCTCGCTCAAACGGAAACGGGAGGACAGCGTCGATTGTATCCGCTCCGGCGGCCAGCATGACCAGCCGATCGAAGCCCAGCGCGACGCCGGCGCAGTCGGGCAGTCCCGCTTCGAGCGCCGCCAGCATCCGCTCATCCACCGGGATCGTGGCCACACCCTCGGCGTAACGCGCGCGATTTTCGGTCTCGAAGCGCGCCCGCTGCTCGGCGGCGTCCGCCAGTTCATGGAAGCCGTTGGCCAGTTCGAGTTCGCCCCAGAAGGCCTCGAACCGGGCCGCTATGCGCGGATCCGCGGCATCGATGCGCGCCAGCGCGGCCTGCGAGGCCGGCCAGTCGTACAGAAAGGTCAACCGATCGGGTGCGAACCGCGGCGCGACCAGGCCGGTCAGCAGGCGATCGAGCCAGCCATCGCGGTCCTGATCGTCGAGCCCCGGGACCGACGACAGCCCATTGTCATCCGCGATGGCGCGCAATTCATCCATGCCCGCCGTCAGCGGATCAACACCGGCGTGACGGCGGAACGCGTCGGCATACGTGATGTACTCGGCGGCCCGCACGGGCCGTTCCGGCGCGAGCGTGGCCGCGATGACGGCCTCCACCTCTTCCATCAGCTCGTGATGGTCAAACCCGAGGCGATACCACTCGAGCAGATCGAACTCGGGCTGATGCCAGCGTCCGCGTTCACCGTCCCGGTACACTCGCGCCAGTTGCCAGCAATCGCCGACGCCGGCCGCCAGCAGGCGTTTCATGGGGAATTCGGGCGAGGTCTGCAGGAAGCGGTCTTCGCCGAGAACGCGCGCGCGCACCGGCTCTACCCGCGGCTCGGTTGGAGCGGCCGCGGAGAGCGCGGGAGTATCGACCTCGAGCACGTCGCTCGCGTCGAAGAACGCGCGGAGCCGGCCGCGCATGCGGGCCCGCAGGCGCAGGATGTCGGCTCCGGCGACGGGCCGCCAGAGGCCAGAGTCTCCCGATCCCGTCATGATTTGCGCCAGGGAGGAGCGAGGGCCGGCCAACACGGGCCGCTGCGGCCGACGCCGTCGCCCGTGTCCCCAACGGGCGCGGCGACCTGCCGATGACGGCGTATGCGGGTTATTCCTTCACCCGGCTGACGTATTCGCCTTTGCGCGTGTCGACGCGGATCACCTCGCCCTCCTCGACGAATAGCGGCACTTTGGCCACGGCGCCGGTCTCCAGCGTGGCGGGCTTGGTACCGCCCTGGGCAGTGTCGCCCCGGATGCCGGGATCCGTCTCCACGATGCGCAGATCCGCGAAGTTCGGCGGCGTTACCGTGAGGGGCTCACCGTTGTAGAGCGTCATCTCCACCGTATCCTGCTCGCGCAGCCATTTGTGGGCGTCGCCCATCGCGGCCGCGTCGGCGGCGATCTGCTCGAATGAGTTCGGGTCCATGAAGTGCCAGTACTCGCCATCGGAGTACAGGTAGGTCATCTCGGTGTCGATCACGTCGGCGGCCTCGACGGAATCGCCGGACTTGAACGTCCGCTCGACCACGCGGCCGGTCTTGAGGTTGCGCACCTTGACCCGGTTGAAGGCCTGGCCCTTGCCCGGTTTGACGAATTCATTCTCGACGATCTGGAAGGGATCGCCGTCCAGCATGATCTTGAGGCCTGCCTTGAACTCGCTCGTGCTATATGTCGCCATTTGACCCTCGTCGGGAAGCCGGGAAAAATCGGACGGCTATGATACCGGCAACCCGGAAGCAAAAAAACGACTCCACGCCCGCGACGGCGCCGGAATGGCAGCGTGAGCTCGCGTCGGCGGTCCGTGATGCGGGCGAACTGCGGTCCCTGCTCGGCCTGCCGGAGGATGCGGCCGGGGATGCCGGCTTTCCGGTGCGGGTGCCGCGCGGCTATGTCGCCCGGATGCGCCACGGCGACCCGGACGACCCGCTGCTGGCGCAGGTCCTGCCGAGCGCGGCCGAAGCGCGGGAGGTCCCCGGATTCGGACCGGATCCGGTCGGCGACCAGGCGGCCATGATCCGCCCCGGCGTGCTCCACAAGTACTACGGTCGTGTGCTGCTGGTCACGACCGGAGCCTGTGGCATCCACTGCCGCTACTGCTTCCGGCGCGAATTCCCCTATGCCGATGCGAACCCAAGGCCGGACGACTGGCAGTCCGCGCTCGATTATATCGCCGGCGACGACACTATCGGGGAGGTGATCCTCAGCGGCGGCGACCCGTTGTCGCTGTCCGACCGCAAGCTCGCCGACCTGGTCGAGCGCATCGAGGCGATCCCTCACGTCACCACACTGCGAATCCATTCCCGGCTGCCCGTCGTATTACCCGAGCGTGTCGATGATCGACTCTGCGCCTGGTTGGGGGACACGCGTCTTGCTACAGTCGTTGTCGTGCATGCCAATCACGGCAATGAGATCGACGCGACGGTGGGTGCGGCAATCGCGCGTCTGCGAGCCACCGGGGCAATGGTACTGAATCAGGCAGTGCTTCTGCGGGGAGTCAACGACGACGTGGATGCGATGGTCGAACTCTCGCGCCGGCTGTTCGCGGCCGGCGTGCTGCCGTATTATCTGCACATGCTGGATCCGGTGAGGGGCGCCGCCCACTTCGAAACCGGATCCGATGAGGCCCGTCGACTCATGGCAGCCGTCGCGGCCCGACTCCCCGGTTACCTGGTGCCACGGCTTGTGGTCGAAGAGGCTGGCCGCCCCGGGAAGACCCCGCTCGCGCATGACTGGAGCGGGTGCCATGATGGCATCACAACGTCCATGCTGGACCAGGCGGGAGGCCCTGCAACGCCTTGAACAGCCAATCGACAATCCGGTTGCTGATGATCAGCGACGCGCTCGACGACGCCGAATTCGTCACTTCGATGATGCGACCGGCCGGTTACGCCGTGAAGGCCGTCCGGGCCGAAGACCGGGAGGAACTCGACGCGGCCCTCGCGAAGGGCACGGTCGACGTGGTGATGCACTCGCTCGCCGCTATGGACCTGTCGCTGAGCGACACCATCGAGGCGATCCGTTCACACGAACTTTTCGTGCCGGTGATCGCGTTCGGCGAGAACGAAGACCTGACGGTGGGCAAGGCGCTGGCAATGGGTGCGGCCGAGCGTGTCCAGCCGAACGACCAGGAACAGATGCGCCATGCGATCGTGCGCGAACTCGACCGTGTCCTGGTTCGCCGCCAGGCACACTGGCTGAGCACCGCCTACCGCGAGAGCGAGCAACGGGCCCGGGCCCTGATGGAGTCCTCCCGCGATGCGATCGCCTACATCCACGACGGCATGCACGTACTCGCGAATGATGCGTATCTGACCCTGTTCGGCTACGAAGCCTTCGAGGAAGTCGAGGGCATGCCGATGATCGACATGGTGCAGTCGGAAGACCAGGCGAAACTCAAGGAGTTCCTGCGCAACTACTCCACCAGCGACCAGGCCGTGGGCACCCTGGAACTCGCGCTGCAACAGGCCAACGGCAGCCATTTCCAGGCCGAGGTCGAATTCTCGCGCGCCTCGATCGAGGGCGAGGCCTGCAGCCAGATCATCATCCGCCACCAGGGCAACACGGAAGAACTCGAGAAGCAGCTCAATCTGCTCAGCCAGCGCGACAGCGTCACCGGCCTGTTCAACCGCCAGCACTTCATGGAACTCCTGCAGGAGGCGCTCACGCGCGCCGAACGCGAGGAAGGCGAGTCCAGCCTGCTGGAACTGGCGCTGGACGATTTCGGCTCGGTCAAGGATCGCGTCGGCATCCTCGGATCCGACCAGGTCATCGGCGATATCGCCGGTGTGCTGCAGGATACCTTCGGCGATGAAGACCAGGTCGCCCGACTCGATGGCGCCACCTTCGCCGTGCTGACACCGATCTCGGACCAGGCGAGCCTGGACGAACTCGCCGACCGGGTTCGGGGCGCGATCAAGGATCACATCTGCGACGTCAACGGGACCTCGGTCGGCGTTACGGCCACGATCGGGATCGCCCGGATCGACGGCAGCACGACCGATCCCAACGACATCCTCTCGCGTGCGGAGCGCGCCTGGGAAGAGGCCCTGAAAGCGGGTCCGGACGCGCATCGCATCTATCAGCCCAAAGAAGGCGAGCTCTCACAGAAGCAGATCGACCAGCAGTGGGTCGAGCGCATCCGCGAGGTACTGCGCAACGAGCAACTGCAGTTGCTCTTCGAACCGATCGTCGGCCTGACCGGCGAGAGCGTCCCGCGGTATGAAGTCGTGTTCCGCGTGCTCGACGACAATGGCCAACCGGTCGAGGATCCGGACATGCTCGCCGCCGCCGAGCGTACCGGCATGTCGAAGGGACTCGATCGCTGGACAGTGCTCAACGCCCTGAAGGCCCTGATCGAACAGATCAAGGTCGACGACAGTTCCGTGTTCTTCGTGCCGCTATCCGGGCACGCGTTCGACGATCCCGGCCTGTTCAAGTGGATCCACGACCGTGTCTCGCAGATCGATCTGCCGGACGGTGCACTGGTCTTCCAGCTCGACGCCGGCGCCGCCGCGAACCGGATCAAACAGGCGAGCGCCTTCGCGAAGGCGGTCCACACGATCGGATGCCGCATATGCCTGTCCGGTTTCGGCCATGGGAGCGATCCGTTCCAGGTCACCCGGCACGTGTCGGTGGACTATCTGCGCGTGAACGACGAATTCACGCATAACCTTCAGCAGAACACCCAGAACCAGGAGGCGATCCGCGAGATCGCCGCGAGGGCATCCGAAGAAGGCAAGCAGACGATCTGCCCCGGCGTGAAGGACGCGGGCAGCCTGTCGGTGCTTTGGGGGTTGGGCACCGACATGATCCAGGGAGAGTTCCTTCAGGAACCGGGCACGGAACGCGATTACGACTTTTCCTCCATGGCGATGTAGGCGGCAGCCATGACAACACGGCACCGGCAGCATCCCTCCGATCTGTTCGCCAGGAGCAGCCGGTGCCCTCGCCAAGCCGGTCCGCCCTGCGGTTCGCCCCCGGTGCCGTCCCTGACCGGCGCCACGCGCAATGCGTGACGCGATGCACGCAGACAGAGCGAGCACCGCGGACGATCCGGATCGTTCCGCACCCTCCGTCCAGCGCTCCATACTCGATCATCTCATCCGGCAGGGTCGTATTTCGCTGGCCGTAAACCTGGCCCTTGCGGCGATTGTCGCGGCCGCGATGGCGCAGGTGGCGACGCTGGCGAGCGTGATCGCCTGGCTGGTCGCACTCGTCGTCGTAACCGCAGCGCGTGGCTTCGCGCTCCGACACGCGCATGCCGTGCGCGACGCGACCCCTCCTCGGCACGCCCTCGGACCGATCGTCGCCTCCACCATGGTGTCGGCGATGCTCTGGGGCATCACGCCCTGGCTGTTTCTGGGTGATGCGACACCGCACGAGAGCCTCATACTCCTGATCGCGATCGCCGGACTCGCGGCGGGCGCGATCCCGTTTCTGGGCTGCATCTGGAGCCTGTACCTCGGCTATACGTCCCTGATCATCCTGCCCGTCGCCGCCTGGCTGTTCTTCAATACGGGGGCAGCGGGACTCGCTCTGGGGCCCATGACCGTGGTCTACCTCCTGGCGCTGGCGGCGGCCGGGCGTAACCACGCGGCCAACTTCCGGCAGACGCACGAAATGGCGGCGCGCCTCGAGCAAACCAACGCCGAGGCGGAAGCGGCGAATCGGCACATACGGGCTAAAATGGATGAAGCCGTCCGCGCCCGCGAAGCACTCGCCCGCAGTGAACAGCGGTTCCATACGGCATTCGACCAGGCCCCGATCGGCATGGCCCTGGCGCGGCTTGACGGGGGAATCTTCCAGATGAACCCGACCCTGCGGGATTTGCTCCACTACCCGCAGGAGCCGCCGCGCGATCTGCCCCTGACCGACCTCGTCATCGATGAGGACCGCCGGGGATTCGAGGCGACGCTCGAGGCGCTCGCCGACGGCACGCGCACCCGGGCGGAGGTCGATATCCGTCTGCGCCGCGCCGATGGTCAGACGCTGTGGACTTCGGTGGCGATCGCCGCGGTGAGCGATCTGCCGATCGATGACCGTTATCTGATCGTCGAGCTCCAGGACATCACCGAATCGGTGGAACTCTCCGCTCGGCTGCAGTACGAAGCGAGCCACGACGCGCTGACGGAACTGACCAATCGGCGCGAATTCGAGAGGCGACTGAACCGCCTGATCGCCGCACGCCGACAGGCCGACCGCGTGCATTCCATATGCTACATCGATCTCGACCGGTTCAAGGTCGTCAACGACAGTCAGGGACACATCGCGGGCGATGAAGTACTGCGGCAGGTTGCCGGTGTGCTGCATCAGCATGTGCGTACCGGCGATACCATCGCGCGCCTCGGCGGCGACGAGTTCGCCCTGCTGCTGGAGAACTGCGACGCCCCGCACGCGTTGCGGATCGCCGAGGATCTCGTCCGCGCCATCGGAGACTTCCGCTTCTTCTGGGACGATCAGGTTTTCCGCCTTGATCTGAGTATCGGTGTGGCGGAAATCCTGCCGCATGAGAGCGCGGTCAGCGAAATCATGCGCAACGCGGATACCGCCTGTGCCGTGGCCAAGGAAGCCGGCGGCGGGCGCGCCCACGTCTACCGCGCCGACGACCGCGAGATGCAGCGCCGACATGGCCAGATCGAATGGATCAGCCGTATCACACGGGCGCTTGAGCACGACGAATTCGAGCTGTACATCCAGCCGATCGTCGATCTCCGTCGGGAAGTCCCTGAGCACGGCATGCATTTCGAGGTTCTGGTCCGCATGCGCACGGACGATGACCGGCTCCTGTTGCCGAGCAGCTTCCTGCCGGCCGCGGAACGTTATGGCCTCGCAACCCGTATCGACCGCTGGGTGATCGGCGCCGTTTTCGACTGGTTCCGGCACCACCCTGAACTGGTGGCGCGCATCGATGCCTGCGCGATCAACCTCTCCGGCACATCGGTGGACGACCCCGAATTCGCGGAGCACCTGGTTACCGATCTGCGGAGCGCCCCGCTATCGCCCTCACAGCTTCGTTTCGAGATCACGGAGACCGCCGCGATCGGTCATCTCGCCCAGGCGAGCCGTTTCATGAGACGGCTCGCCACGCTCGGCTGCCGATTCGCACTGGACGACTTCGGCAGCGGTCTCTCCTCGTTCGGCTATCTGCGCTCCCTGCCCGTCGATACGCTGAAGATCGACGGCCAGTTCGTGCGCGATATCGCGCGTGATCCGGTCGACCATGCGCTGGTCCGATCCATCAACGACATCGGCCGCGTGCTGGGATTGACGACCGTTGCCGAATACGTCGAGGACCGCGCGACGCTGGAAGCCCTCCGGTCCATCGACGTCGACTTCGTCCAGGGCCATTTCTCGGGCCAGCCCGTACCGATCGACACGCTCTCCGGCGAGCCCTCCAACGCACCGGCCGACGCCTGAAAACGCCGGTACATCTGCCCCCGGCCCACCGGAGACTTGAGCCAGATCAATACGAGCGCACGCGCACTGCGGCAGACTCCGCCCTCGACTGCAGCCGCGAGCGGGTATCCACATGGCCGACACCTACGCCGACGTCCACCAGAGCTTCAACCGCTGTCTACAGCGGCGCGATTTCCTCTCGCGCTTCTACACGATTTTCGTGGGGAGTCACCCCGAGATCGCCGCGAAGTTCGTGGATACCGACTGGCAACAGCAGATCCACCTGCTCCGGCACGGCATCAGCGCGTCGATCCTCTACGCGGGGGGCGGCGATCTCGGCGACCACGAATTGAAACGCCTCCATAAAAGCCACGGAAAAAAGGGCTATCGGATCGAGCCCTGGATGTATGACAACTGGCTCGAATCGCTGCTCAAAACGCTGGCGGAAACCGATTCACAATTCGACGGGCAGTTGGAACACCGCTGGCGGGAGACCATGGGCATCGCGGTCGCCCAGATCCGTGATGGAAAGGACATCCGGGCAAAGCGGTAGGAGCCTGGATTGCGGACAGAGTGCCGGACGCATGCCACTGAACGGGTTGGTTCAGCGCTTGCAGAGGCTTCGCAGTGCCGGCTCGGCGATGCGCTCGCACAGGCCGGGGTCGCCGGTATCGCGACGCAGCTTCAGGTAACAGGTATCGCGCAGATTCGAGTCTGTCACCTCGCCGCACAGCGCGGGTTCGCCGCTGACGATCGCGACATCGCTGAGACAGATCTGCCGGAGACTCACCGGGCGCTGATCGTTCCCGGGGATCGCGCGACAGGCGGCCGGACGTCCGGTCTGGACGGCGAACACGCCGTAGCACTGATCGCGCACACGGACATCTTCGGCCGCATCGCATGGCGCCACCTCTTCCGCGGCGACCGCAAGTTCGGCATAACAGAGTACGCGCTGGGTCACCGACTCCCGGGCGCCACAGTCGGCGGCGAGGATCGACGGTGAAAACAGCAGAGCCGAGACGGCCAGCAATCCCCACACAAACGACTTCAAAACGGCGTGCTCCGAGCCCCTATTCCGAAGAAGATACCGTGTGGCCCGGCGGTCCACGAATGGCAACGCTTCTGGCCAGATCGCCAGCGCTGCAACTCAGTCACCGTCTGGCTCGGTATCGGTGATACGCCACATGTAACGGGCCAGCCATGAACGCTGTGGCGAGAATCGCGCCGCCGCCCGTGCAGGCTTGCGGCGCCGGCTGATCAGGCCTGTGAACGTGCGCTGCACCGCCACGTCGGTCTCGGGCCAGACATCCGCGTCACCACAGTGGAAGATCGCAACCATATCGCAGGTCCATTGGCCGACCCCGTGGATCGCGCGCAGGCGGCGCGAGCGCTCGGCGTGATCGAGCGCCGCCAGGGAAGCACCATCCAGCCGGCCTTCCGCCTGCGCGGTCCGGATGGCGAGCAGCGCGCGCGCCTTACCACGCGACACCCCGCAGGCGCGCAAGACATCGAAGTGCTCGTCGGTGAGATCGTCCGGAATGGCGATCCCCTCGCCATCCGCCATCGCCTCGACCCGCGACCAGATCGTGGCGGCCGCATGCGTCGACAGCTGCTGACCGACCACGGCGCGCGCGAGGAATCCTGCAACCGGCTGATCACCACGGTCACGCGGTTCGGGCGGGCCGACGCGTTCCATCGCTACCCGGAGGTCTGGCGACAGGCCATTGGCGATCTCCAGGAAGCGGGCGTGCAGTTCATCGCGCGCCACGGCCTACCCGCCTCCCGCGCGGTAGCGCCTGACGCACGCGCGCAGATGGTGCAGGCGCCGGTCGTATATCCCTTCGGAATCGAGATGCCCGACGGTGCTTTCCAGATAATCCTGGGCGGTCCCGAGCAGCCCCTGGCCCGTAGCCATCAGGGCTACCGTGTCGTCCTCGCCAAGCCGACCGCAATAACAGTCATGGGTGCGATCCACGGTGAACGCGATCGCCGGCAGATCGCCACCGGGCGTTTTCAGCGTAAGCCAGCGTGGGACGTAGACTCCCGTGAGCATCTCCCGTCGCCAGACCAGCATCAGCTCCTGCCTCAGTATCTCGGCGGGCACGCGCAGCGCCATGCCGCGACAGGATCCGCCCGGGACCAGTCCCAGCATCAGCCCGGGTGTTTCCGGCGTGCCGCGGCCGTAGGTCAGCTTCAGCCGGAAATCCCGGTGGTAGCCATACAGCCGTGCCGGACACCGCTGCGCCACTTCGATACAGGGATTCCACAGCAGTGACCCGTAGGCGAACAGCCAGACGCCGTCCGCATCGACCCGCGCCGGGCGCTGCTGGAGCGTCCGCTCCATCGATGCACGCAGCGTCTCGTCGGCGAGCAGTGGCACCTCAGGGTGCGTCTCGCTGATTGCCGCGCGGACAGCATCGTCCTCGAGCACTTCACGCGTGATGCCCCGAGCCGGGCGCGCCTCGATCCGATTCATGCAGGGCGCCCGGAACGCTCGACGGCGGCGACTGCACTGTGCGTGCGGCGCCGGCCGGGATCACGCGGAACCGCGCGCGGCCGCCGGGTACCGAGCCATAAGAGGTGACTGCCGCAGCGACGCCGGCAGTCGGTCGCACCGAAACGCGGGATGACGACACGTCCTTCGATCCGCCCGTTGACGGTGCATTCCGATTCGGTGTCGAGCCGTATATGCATCACCTGTCCCAGACCAGCGCCCAGCAACCAGTCGATATGCCAGCGGCGCGTGTCATTCCCCGCGAGATGATGGCGCAGCCGAGCCGCCATGTTGCGTCGCGCGCTGCCCGTATAAACGTACCATCCTCGAACGAGCACATGCCTTCCAAGGCGTCCCGGATCGATCGCGACGCGACAGGGAACCCGTATGTAGAGGCGATAGGTGACCGGCCTCACACCGGTATCGTCCATGGTCTCGCTGATCTGCTCACCCATGCGCCCGTCACGTACCTGCTGTGCCCTCAGGTCCGCCCCTCGGCGATCCGCGCAAGCAGAGCGACATGTGACTTCATCCCTCGCTCGAAACAGGTGATCTCGAACTTCTCGTTCGGGCTGTGCATGGCGTCGTCATCGAGACTGAAACCCATCAGCAGCGTGTCGATGCCGAGGATCTCGCGGGCCCATGCGGCAATCGGGATCGAGCCGCCGCAGCCGATCGGCACGGCCTCGCGCCCGTAGATATCGCCCATCGCCGCGCAGGCGGTGCGCAGCCACGCCGACTCGGGATCGATCCGGATCGCCGGCGCGGCCGAATGGATCGTGAGTTCGCAGCTGCAGCCGGCCGGCGTGTGCTCGTCGAGGAAACGCCGGAAGCCTTCCGCGACCGCGTCCGGATCCTGATCGGGGACCAGGCGGAAGCTCACCTTGGCGGTCCCCTCGGTCGCGATGACCGTTTTGGCGCCGGCGCCGGTATAGCCGCCGTAGAGGCCATTCACGTCCCCGGTCGGGCGGGTCCAGACGCGCTCCAGTAGGGTCCGGTCGCGTTCGCCGCCGCCGACCGTCACGCCGGCGCCTTCGAGGAACGCGCCCTCGTCCATATCCAGGTTTTCCCAGGCGGCGCGCTCGGCCTCGCCCGGTTCCAGCACCTGATCATAGAAACCGGGGATGCGGATCCGGCCATCGTCGTCGTGCAGATCCGCCAGCACCCGGGCGAGCGCGTTGAGTGGATTGACCACGGCGCCGCCGTAGAAGCCGGAATGGAGATCGCGCGACGGGCCGCGACAAGTGATCTCCGTGTACAGCAGTCCGCGCAGGCTGTAGGTGATCGCGGGGGTGTCGACGTCCCACATGGTGGTGTCGCTGACGACGCAGACGTCCGCCGCGGCGAGCCGCTCGCGCTGCGCCTCGAGGAACGGGCGCAGGTGCTTGCTGCCGATCTCCTCCTCGCCCTCAACCAGGACCGTCGTCTCGACCGGCAGCGTGCCGTGCTCCGCCTGCCAGGCGCGCAGGGCCTCGACCCACATCATGAGCTGGCCCTTGTCGTCGACCGCGCCGCGGGCAACCATCTTCTTCCCGTGCGCGCTGTCGACCACGGTCGGCTCGAACGGCCCGGAGTCCCAGAGTTCGACCGGATCCGCCGGCTGCACGTCGTAGTGGCCGTAATACAGCAGGTGCGGCGCATCGCCACCCGGTCCCGGATGATGCCCCAGCACGACCGGATGCCCTTCGGTCTCGTGCAGTTCCATCGTGAACCCGAGCGCCTCGAACTGCCCCATCAGCCAGTGCGCGGCGCGGCGGGCGTCGTCGGCATAGGCCGGATCCGTGCTCACGCTCGGAATGCGCAGCAGTTCGGACCAGCGTTCGATGGACGCATCCAGGCCGTCGTCGATCCGTTTGAGCACCGGGTCGAGCATTACTTATGTCCTCGCGATCAGGTTTACGGATCAGCATGGAGGAATGCCGCCAGGCCGGCAAGACCGGCGTGACCGTGCGAGCCCGGACACCGCCGACGGCACGCGGAATGCGACACGCTGGCCTTATGCCGGGCAGTCAACGTACATTGATCGCTGAGCAATCAACCCGGTGGGATCGCCCATGACCGCACAGCCGAGCCGACAGCCCCTGCACGTGGGTGTACTCCTCGGAGACCCCCGCCTGCCCTATCCGTATTCCGTCGACGGCCATTTCGGTGAAGAGGAGATCGAAGGGGCCCGTCGCCTTGGCGAAGCGCTGGCCGAACTCGAAGGCTACCGCTTCACCTGGTTCGACGATCACGAACGACTGATCGACGACCTGCGCGCGGCGCCGCCGGACCTGGTGCTGAATCTCTGCGATACCGGTTATCGCAACCAGTGGGAACTCGAACGCAATATCCCGGCGTTCCTGGAGATGCTGCAGATTCCGTACACGGGCGCCGACCCGATGGCCATCAGCGTTTCCACCGACAAGGCGCTGGTCTCCATGGGGGCGGAGCGTCTCGGCATACCGGTGCCCAACGAGACGTTTGTCGATCTGACCGACAATCCGCTGGTGCTGCCGGCCAGCTATCCGGCGCTGATCAAACCCAACAACAGCGGCGGCAGCTTCGGTATCTCGGCGTCCTGCGTGGTCCATGACGCCAACGAGGCGGAGGAGTATCTGCATTGGCTCGCGGGCCAACTGCAGCCGCCGGAGGCGGTGATCCAGGATTTTCTGACCGGCTCCGAATTCACCGTGGGGCTGATCGGCAATCCGGCGGACGGTTTTACCGTCCTGCCGCCGCTGGAGGTCGATTACAGCGCGCTGCCGCCGGAGTTGCCACCCGTGCTGACCTACGGATCCAAAGCGGACCCGGAATCCGCCTACTGGAATCGGCTGACATTCCGCCAGGCGGAGCTCGACGAGGTGACGCACGCCCGGCTCGTCGACGGCTGCGCCAAACTGTTCCGGCGATTCGGCTTCCGCGATTACGCCCGGATCGACTTCCGCAACGGGGCCGACGGCATTCCGCGTCTGCTCGACGCCAACACCAACCCGACCTGGTACCACGACGGCAAGATGGCGATGATGGCCGGCTGGGCGGGCTACAGCTACGCCGGGATGATGGGACTCATCATGGAGGCGGCCGTGGCCCGATACGGGTTGCGCACAACCTGATCGCAAGGAGGAAATCCCGGGCGATACACCGTGCGTCAACGGGTTCTCGCCAAGGCGCGAAGGCCGCCAAGGGACGCGAAGGGAACCCTTGGATCGTGCTGAGTCGAACAAGGGACGGGGGCCTGCGCGAGGGATGCGAGATACCGGATATCGGTTCGCGTCCCGGGCCGCTCCTACAGCGCACCGGCGCGGGGCTGCAGGAGCGAGCCTGCTCGCGAACCGGTCTACACAGGCGACAATCGACAACTCATGAGGAACAGGGCCGCCTTTCTCCGCGTGCTTTGCGTCTCTGCGCGAGAAAAGGTTTCAACCGGAAGCTGACGAAGGCGGAATCCTCCTCGGTATCCGCTCGTTCCACTCCCGGTTTACCAGGACTTCCTCGCCCTCGTAGGCCGTAAGCGTCGCTTCGAGATAGAAATGATCGACGTCGGCCGTGAGGCGGGTGACGCAGTACAGGCGCGCCGACCAGTCATCGCGCCGATGCTCGGTCTCCTGCTCGATGCGGACCTCGGCGGTCGTCGGATCGTACTCACCGATCCGGTACGTGCGCCGGATGGTGTAACCGACGGTGAGATCGATGTCCTCGATCCGGGCAAGCGAAGCGCCATCGAATTCGCCGCTGTCGGCATATACGCGGTACACGGAATCCCCCGTGGTCAGATCCCGCTCGACAGTGCGCCGCAGGGGGGCGGTCTGCAGCGTGGTGGCCACCGGGCGCGGGCCCCGCTCGGGGGCCTCGAAAGGCTCCAGCTGATCGTCCTCCGGGTTGGGCGGACGCTCTGGGAGTTCGAATCGGCTGGCGCCGGTATACACGGTCAGCTTGACCGGTCGTGGAGCGGGCCAGAGGACCGGCCAGTAAGCGGTCGACACGGCGACCCGCACGGTATGCCCCGGCGGAAAGGCGTGGGCGATGTCGTTGAGCTGGATCCGCACGCGGTAACGCGTTCCGGGGACCAGTTCTTCATAACGGTCCGGTCCATTGCGCTGCGTGAGATTGAGCACCCCATACGACACGCGCGTCGATGCGCCGTCCGAGTCCACATCGTTGAGTCGCACCGTCACCTGCGCGACCGGCTGGTCGACCGACAGTTCCAGCGTGGCGACCGGTGCGCCGAGGATCTCCAGGCGTTCCGTGAGCGGATCGGAATCGAACACCATCGACTTGCCGTCGTCTTCGCGCTGGTCGACCGGCGATTCGCCCTCGCCACCGAATCCATACCAGTCGCCTGCCGCCAACCCGGCCGTCTCCGGCGAGCGCACGTGCAGGCGGTCCTCGGTGGCCGGACTGTCGCCGAGCGAAAGGACGTTGAGGTACCACTGCCGCGACTGGATACGCGGTGACGGCCAGCGGGCCTCCGCCACCCAGCGCCCTGGCCGTTCCTCGTACACCGGCGCCGGGCGGACCGATTCCTGCATCCATACGCGCATGGCCGGCTCGTCCATGATTCCGGTGTCCTGGCCTTTCAGCCAGTAATCCCACCAGCGGAGCATTTCCTGGAAAAAGCCGATACTGGGCCCCGGCGCCCCCACGTGCGGGAACGCGTGCGACCACGGTCCAATCAGCGCCTTCGACGGCGCGGACAAGCCCGCCATCATGCGCGGGATCGCGTTCGAATAACCGTCGGCCCAGCCGCCGACGGCGTATACGGGACATTCGATCGCCGCGAAATCCTCGCAGACCGAGCCAAAGCGCCAGTAGTCGTCCCGCAGCGCATGTCGCATCCAGATCGACGGGTACAACGCCGCGTTCTCGAGCCGGTACCGCCAGCGCTCGCGCCAATCGGGACCGATCAATTCCGGGTCGGGTGGTGCGTTGGCGGAAATCAGGAAGACCGAACCCCAGTTGAGATTCTCCGTCAGCAGGCAGCCGCCCTTGTAGTGGACGTCGTCCGCATAGCGATCGTCGGTCGAGCACATGGTCACGATCGCCTTGAGCTGCGGCGGCCGCCGCGCCGCGACCTGAAGCGAGTTGAACCCGCCCCAGGAGATGCCGAACATGCCGACCCCGCCGCTGCACCAGGGCTGCGCCTCCAGCCAGGTCAGTACTTCGATGATGTCGTCGTGTTCCTGCTCGGCGTATTCATCGGCCATGAGCCCCTCGGAGTCGCCCGAGCCACGCAGATCGAGGCGGACCGAGGCGTAGCCATGCCCCGCCAGGTAGGTGTGCAGGGGTTCATCCCGCAGCCGCGTGAAGTCGCGTTTGCGGTACGGCATGCATTCGAGCAGTGCCGGCACGGGGTCGTCTTCCGCATCATCCGGCAACCAGACCCGGGCGGCGAGACGCACACCGTCACTCATCGGAATCCACACGTTCTCGATGACCCGCACGGGCCGCGGGAAGTCCTCGATTATGCGCACATCATCTCCCTGGGAGGCACACTTGCCGGACGCGCTTTGCCGCACGCGATGGTGCGTGCCGGCGCCAATGCATTTACTGTAACTCACGGCCCCTGAAAACGAGAGCGCTGATACATGACCGGCTGCAGCGAACACGAAGTCGAGGTCCTGGAACAGGTATCCATCCCGATGAGCGATGGCTGCCGGCTGGCCGGCCGGGTCTGGCTGCCGCCGGGTGCGCGTGAACGGCGTGTGCCGGCGGTTCTCGAATACATCCCGTATCGCCTCGACGACTTCCGGGCGGTCCGCGACGATCAGCACCATCGCTGGTTCGCCATGCACGGTTACGCGGCGATCCGGGTCGACCTGCGCGGCTCCGGCAGTTCCGAGGGCGTACTCGAGGATGAATATCTGCAGACGGAACTCGACGACGGCCTGACGATCCTGCGCTGGCTCGCCGAGCAGCCCTGGTGCAACGGCCGTGTCGGCATGATCGGCATCTCCTGGGGCGGGTTCAACGCACTCCAGATCGCGGCACTGCAGCCGCCGGAACTGCATGCCGTGATCACCGTCTGCTCTTCCGATGATCGCTACGCCGATGACGTGCACTACATGGGCGGCTGCCTGTTGACCGACAACCTCTCCTGGGCTTCCGTCATGGCCTCATACAACGCCTGCCCACCGGATCCCGCCGTCGTCGGCGATGCCTGGCGCGGCCTCTGGCTGCAGCGGCTGCAAGGCAGCGGCCTCTGGCTGCGCGAGTGGCTGCGCCACCAGCGGCGGGACGACTACTGGCGCCACGCATCCGTGTGCGAGGACTTCGCCGCCATCCGCTGCCCGGTCTTCGCCGTCAGCGGCTGGGCCGACGGTTACTGCAATACCGTCTTCCGGCTGATGCGGCACCTCGACGTCCCGCGCAAGGGGCTGGTCGGTCCGTGGAACCACAAGTATCCGCACCTCGGCGGCCCCGGTCCGGCGATCGATTTCCTCGGCGAGTGCCTGAGCTGGTGGGATCGATGGCTCACGGGGGTCGATAACGGCATCGAGCATGAGCCGCGCATCCGCGCCTGGATGCAGGACAGCGTATCGCCCCATTCGGATGACCGGCCCGGCCGCTGGGTCGCGGAAGCGGACTGGCCCGCCGAGGGCATCCAGGGAATGCCCTGGGCGCTTGCGCCCGGTCGCCTCGAACTGGACCCGGCGACCCGGACAGGCGTGGCCCTCTCGATCCAGAGCCCGCTGTCGGTCGGCCTGTTCGCGGGCAAGTGGTGCAGCTACTCCGAGAGCACCGACCTGCCGACGGATCAGCGGCTGGAGGACGGTGGCTCGCTCGTGTTCGACTCCCCCGCCCTGGAGCGGGATATCGAGATCCTCGGTGCGCCATTCGTCGAGCTCGATATCGAGGCCGACCGGCCGCAGGCCATGGTGGCGGTGCGCATCTCCGATGTCGCGCCGGACGGCAAGGCCACGCTGGTCAGCTATGGTCTCCTCAATCTCTCGCATCGGGACAGCCACGCCGAACCGGAACCGCTCATCCCGGGTCAGCGCTACCAGGTCCGCGTTCCGCTGAACCACGTGGGCCAGCGCTTCCCGGCTGGCAACCGTCTGCGTCTCGCCATCTCCAGTTCCTACTGGCCGCTGGCCTGGCCCGCACCGGAGCCGGTACAACTGACGGTCCACACCGCCAACAGCACCCTCCATCTGCCGCATCGCGAACCGCGTGAGGCCGATGCCGAGCTGCGCGACCTCGGTGAGCCCCGGATGGCGACACCGCTGCCGACCACCGTACTCGGCGCCGCCCGACGCGAGTGGCACGTCCTGTTCAATCTGGCAAGCAACGAAGCGGTTCTCGAGGTCGTGGACGACGACGCGCCGTACCGTCTCGAGACCACGGGCACCCGGCTCGGCCATGAAGTCACGGAGCGCTACGCCAGCGCGAACGATGACTACGCCACGCTGTCGGGAGAGGTCCAGAACCGCAGGACCTTCGACCGTGGTGACTGGCACGTCACGGCGACCACGCGCACGGTCCTCACCGCCACGCCCGAGGCATTCCGGCTGCGCGCGACCGTGGACGCCTGGGAGGGTGATACCCGGGTGTTCTCCGCTGAGTGGGATGAGGAGATCCCCCGAGACGAACTGTAGGGTGGCCCGGTAACCAGAAATGACCGATGCCCCCCCGTACCGGCTACGAGGGTCGCGGTCTGGCGCAACGATCGTGACCTCCCTGGCACGACCGGCTGGTATAGTCCAGTGGCGCCAGACCGGGTAATCCAATCCGGTTGTATCGCATGGAGACGACAGCGGTTGGCCAGCACGATCCAGGAGCAGGCAAAGGCGAACAACGCACCCGTCTTCCGTGTCCAGGGCCTGGTGAAGAGTTACCGCGTCGGCGAACTCGACATCCACGCCCTGAACGGCGTCGACCTCGAGTTGCATGCCGGGGAACTGGCGGTCCTGCTCGGTGCCTCCGGCAGCGGCAAATCCACGCTGCTGAATATCCTCGGCGGCCTCGACGTGCCCACGCGCGGTCGCGTCTTCTATCGGGACCACGAACTGACGGCGAGCGACGACGCGGGGCTCACTCGCTATCGGCGTGACCACGTCGGGTTCGTGTTCCAGTTCTACAACCTGATCCCCAGCCTCACGGCGCGCGAGAATGTCGCCATCGTGACCGAGATCGCCCGCGACCCGATGACACCGGAGGCCGCGCTCGCGATGGTCGGCCTCGAACAGCGGCTCGATCATTTCCCCGCCCAGATGTCCGGCGGTGAGCAGCAGCGCGTCGCCATCGCCCGCGCGATCGCCAAGAACCCGGCCGTGCTCCTGTGCGACGAACCGACCGGCGCGCTCGACTCGAAGACCGGCATCGTGGTCCTGCAGGCACTCGAACGCGTGAACCGGGAGCTCGGCACGACCACCGCGGTCATCACGCACAACGCGGTGATCGCACGGATGGCGCACCGGACCATCCGCATCAGCGACGGGCGGATCGCCGGTGTGGATATCAACGACTCCCCCCGCGACCCCACGGAGCTCAGCTGGTGAGGCCGAGCGCGCTCTCGCGCAAGCTGCTGCGCGACCTGTGGATCCTGCGCGGCCAGGCGATCGCCATCGCCGCCGTCGTCGCCAGCGGGGTTGCCATGTGGGTGATCTCGTTCTCCACCATCACGTCGCTCGACACGACCCAGCGCGCTTTCTACAACGACTACGCCTTCGCCGAGGTATTCGCGGGCGTGACCCGTGCGCCCGCCCACATGGCCGCCCGCGTGCGGGACCTCGAGGGGATCGCGGCCCTGCAGACGCGCGTCACGGGGCGCGCCTCGCTCGACGTGCCCCGCTTCAACGACCCCGTCAACGCGCGGCTGGTGTCACTTCCCGAGCGCGGTCCTGCCCGCCTCAATCAGCTGTACGTGAAGCAGGGGCGACGGCCCGCGCCAGGCGCCACCGGAGAAATCGTGGTCAGCGTGCCCTTCGCCGAGGCGCATGGCCTTGGTCCCGGCGACCGCCTTGAAGCCACGATCCACGGGCGCAAGCGCACCCTGACCATCACCGGTACCGGGCTCTCCCCGGAGTTCGTCTATCAGATCCAGCCCGGTGCGATGTTCCCGGACTACCGGCGCTACGCGATCGGCTGGATGCGCCGCCCGGCCCTCGCGGCCGCCTACGACATGGAGGGCGCGTTCAACGATCTGGCACTCACCCTGCGGGACGGGACCTCGCCCGCGGCGGTCATGCCGGCGCTGGACCGCCTGCTCGCACCCTACGGCGGCACCGGCGCCTACACGCGCGCCGATCAGGCCTCGCACAAGTATCTCGACCAGGAGATGGAGCAGCTTCGCAACACCGCGGTGATCGTGCCGCTCCTGTTCCTCGGCGTGGCCGCATTCCTGCTCAACATCGTGACCGAGCGCACGATCCGCCAGCAGCGCGAACAGGTGGCCGTGCTCAAGGCATTCGGCTATCGCGACCGGACGATCGGCGGCCACTATCTGCTGCTGGTCAGCGCCATGGTCCTGCTCGGCGCGATACCGGGTGTCGCGATCGGGGCGTGGGCGGGCCACGGCCTGGCGGCCATGTACGGCGGCTTCTTCCACTATCCGTATCTCGCGTACCACCTGGCGCCCGCGACGGCCCTCGCCGGCGTGGGCGTCGCGCTGCTCGCGGCGCTGGCCGGAACGCTGCGGGCGGTCGCGACCGCGGTGCGCCTGCCGCCGGCGGAGGCCATGCGACCAGAGCCGCCACCGATATACCGGGCGACGCTGGTCGAGCGGCTCGGGCTCCAGCGTTGGCTCGATCAGCCGACCCGGATGATCCTGCGTCATCTCGAACGTCACCCCGCCAAGTCACTGCTCTCGGTACTCGGGATCGCGCTCGCCGGCGCGATCCTGATGGTCGGCAACTTCCAGGAGGACGCGCTGGATTACATGATGAACGTCCAGTTCGACCTGGCCGCCCGCGAAGACCTGACGGTCACGCTGGCTGACCCATCCGGCCGCGACGCACTGTTCGAGATGACCTCCCTGCCCGGCGTGAACGGCGCCCAGCCCTTCCGGAGCGTGCCCGTGGAGCTTGTCCATGGGCCGCGTCGCCACCGCACCGCGATCCAGGGCGTACCGGCGACCCCGAGGCTGCACCGGCTGCTCGATCGCGATAATCAGCCGATTACGCTGCCTGGAAGGGGTCTGCTGATGTCGCGCTGGCTGGGCGACGCGCTCGCGGTCGAAACGGGCGACCAGGTGACCGTCGAACTGCTCGACGGCAGCGGCGCTACGCATCGCATACGCATCGCCGGCCTGGTCGACGACATGCTCGGCGTCTCGGCCTATATGCGCCTGGACGCGCTGAACCGGTTGCTCGGGGAGGGACCGCTGATCTCCGGTGCCTACCTCGCGGTCGAACCGGGCCGGGAGGCCGAGGCCCTACGGGCCCTGGAACGTCGTCCGCGCGTCGCGGCGATCTCGCCCCGTACGGCGGCGATCGAATCGTTCGAGGAGACACTGGGCGACACGCTGCTGATCTTCGCCTTCGTCAACACAGTGCTGGCGGGCTCGATCGCACTCGGCGTCGTCTACAACGCGGCGCGCCTCGCCTACGCCGAGCGCGCCCGGGAACTCGGGAGTCTGCGTATCCTCGGCTTCACGCGCGGCCAGACGGCGTACATCCTGCTCGGCGAACTTGCGCTGCTGACACTCGCCGCGCTGCCGCTGGCATTCGCCCTTGGCTGGGCTTTCTGTCAGCTTGTCGTTGCCGGCCTCGCGTCCGAACTCTACCGCGTGCCGCTGGTGATCGAACCGAGCACCTATGCGTTCTCGGCCGCCGTCATACTCGTCGCGGCCGTGCTCTCGGCGATCGCCGTCGCGCGACGCCTGAACCGCATGGACCTCGTGGCCGTCCTCAAGATCCGGGAATGAACATGCTCAGACGTCGCCATCTCGTACCCGCTGTCCTCGGTCTCGTCGTGATCGGCACAGTGGCCTGGCTGCTGCGACCGGCACCGGAACCCGTATCCACGGCGACAGTGGAGCGCGGACCGCTGACGGAAACGATCGAGGAAGAGGGACGGACCCGCGTGCGCGAGCGCTACGACGTGTCGTCACCCGTGGCCGGCTGGGCGCCCCGGGTCACACTGGATCCGGGCGATACGGTCGCGGCTGGTGAAGTCCTGATGGCACTACGTCCCCTGCCCGCCAGTGCGCTCGATCCCCGTGCCCGAGCCGAGGCCGAGGCGGCACTCGAACGCGCCCGCGCTGCACTGCAGGCGGAACGCGCACGGCTGGAGGCCGCCCGCACCAGTGCCCGCTACGCGCGGGCGACGTATGAGCGCCTCGCCGGTCTGCGCATTGACGGCCAGGTCTCGCGCAACGAGGTAGAGCGGGCCGAGGCGGAGGCCGAGCGGGCCGAGGCGGAATTCGAATCGGCCCGCTACGCCGTCGACGTCGCCCGTCAGGAAGTGGCGGCCGCCGAGGCGCGACTGCAGTACGCGGGACGCAGCGAGACACCGGACGAAGTCCCCGTCGAGGCACCGGTCGACGGCCAGGTGCTCGCCGTGCACCACGAGAGCCAGGGTGTCGTTGCCGCCGGTGAGCCGCTGCTCGTTCTGGGCAACCCGGCCTCGCTGGAGGTGGTCGTCGAGGTCCTGTCGGCGGACGCGGTGCGGATCGAGCCGGGCATGGAGGTGCGGTTCCATCGCTGGGGTGGCGAGGAAAGCCTCCCCGGCCGCGTACGCCGCGTGGAACCCTCCGGGTTCACCGAGGTATCGGCCCTCGGCGTCGAGGAACAGCGTGTCCGCGTGATCGCCGAAATCACCGCCCCGCATTCACGGTGGCGGGGCCTCGGCGACGCCTATCGGGTGGAGGCGGAGTTCATCCTCTGGTCCGCGGAAGACGTCGTGCAGATCCCCGAGAACGCCCTTTTCGAGACCGACGACGGCTACGCGGTGTACGTGATCGCCGATGGCATTGCCCAACGGCGTGGCGTGCAGATTGGCCACGAGGGTGGACTCGACGTCGAAATCCGGGAGGGCCTCAGCGAGGGCGAGACCGTGGTACTCCAGCCGTCCAGAACGATCACCGAGGGCACGCGAGTGATGCCCATCGGTCAGCGCTGACCCGCGATCCATCACCCGCGCTGGGCGGCCGAATCCAGCGCCGAGCGCAATGTTTCCAGTCGCCCCTGGAGATCTTTCAGTTCCGCAAAGCTCAGGCCCGTCGCCTCGAACACCGAGCGGCGCACGTCGTGCACGTCGGGGCGGACCGCGCGGCCATGTTCCGTGAGGTAGACGTGCATGCAGCGCTGGTCGCGCTCGGCGCGTACCCGATGGACGTAGCCCGCGTCTTCGAGTCGCCGCAACAAGGGGGTCAGCGTGCCGGAATCCAGCGAGAGCCGATCGCCCAACGCCTTCACCGTCGGGCCATCCTCTTCCCACAGGACCAGCAGGACCAGGTACTGCGTGTACGTGACATCAAGCGATTTCAGCAGGCTCGTGTACAGGCGGGTGAACGCATGAGCCGTCGAATAGACGCTGAAACACAGCTGATTGCCGAGTTCGAGTGAGTCGTCCGTGGTTTCTTCTGCGGTCAAGATCGCGTCCCCGATAATGCATGATGGACCGGCCTTATACCGACCAGCGTGAACGAGAGGGTCGCCCAAAACGTCCACGATGCCAAGCGCGGGATTGTATCCTGGTTGATACGGGGCGCTACACTCGCTTTTCACACCCCCCGCCAGGGCGGCATGCAGGACGCCCCCGGGGACGGCCCGACAACCTGCGTGGACCCCGCCCGATGGCGAAATGGATCATCCTCTTGACCGCGCTCTTCCTGAGCGCCTGCGCGTGGGCACCGCCGCCGACGCAGCCCATGGGCAATATCGCTCAGCCGGAAGCGCGCCGGTCCGACACCCTGCTCGTCTTCCTGCCGGGGCGCGGCGACCGCGGGCCGGACTTCGTCGACGAGGGGTTCATGGAAATCGGTGCCGGGCGCGGCTACGACCTGCTCGCGGCCGACGCGCATTTCGGCTACTACACGAGCGAGACGATCGTTGACCGGCTGCACGAGGACATCATCCGGCCAGCGCGCGCACGGGGCTACCAGCGCATCTGGTTACTGGGGATCTCGGCGGGCGGTCTGGGCGCCGGGCTCTACGCGCAGGCCCACCCGGGCATGATCGACGGGCTGATCCTGCTGGCGCCCTACCCCGGGGACGAGGTCCTCGTGCAGGACATCGCCGACGCCGGGGGTCTGGCGACATGGACGGGCGAAACCACGGCGGGTAAAGACTGGCAGCGCAGGCACTGGCGCTGGCTCAAAGAGACCACGCGAGGCGCGGATCGGCCCTGGATCGTACTCGGCTATGGCCGTGATGACCGTTTCGCCGAGGCCGGGGATCTGCTGGCCCGACAGTTACCATCGGAACGGGTCTTTCTCGGGCAAGGCGGGCATAGCTGGCCCGTGTGGCGGGGTCTTTGGGAACGCATCGCCGCCGCGGACTTTCCGCGCGCCGCTCGCCCCTGAGTCGACGGGCCGGTCTCAGGCCGGACTGGCGCTCTCAAGCGCCTGGCGCAATGCCGCGGGCTCGGGAACGAAGCCAACCGTCCGCGGATTTCCCTCGGCGGGCGTGAGCCGAACGAACGCGAACCCGAGATGCCTGGCGAGGCCATGCTGGATCAGTTCGACAGCGTTCGCGCCCACAACTGCGACCTCCCGCGTCCGGAAGATCCCGGTCCGGGCCAGTACCCGGCGCTCGGTCACCATCAGTTCGATCCGGGTCGCCTGCAACGCCCGACCGCACAGGTCGATCAGCCCGACCAGGATGGTGATGACGGCAGCGGGCCCGCCCGCCCCCAGCATGGCGAACAGACCGATTCCGAGCACGGCGCCCGGGCGTAGCCAGATGGCCGGGTGTACCCGCTCGTGGAAAAGCACCCGCTCGGATGCATCCAGCCGTTCGCTCAACCCTGCCACATGCGCCCCCGGGATCCCGTGCCCATACCGCTACGGTCGCGCCTCCGCCTGTTCGGTGACATCGACCTGCAGATCGAGGCTCTGCCCCGGCTGGAGATACGCCCCGGCCTGCAGGCTGTTCCAGCGCCGGATCGCCTCGACATCGAGATTGAACCGGCGGGCGATCGCGTACAGTGAATCGCCCTCGCGCACCCTGTAGGTGACCTGCTGCAGATTCTGCGTGGGTCCGCCGCGGCCGGCCTGGCTGGCCTCGACCCAGATCGCCAGGCTTTGCCCGGGATGGATCGCGTCCCCGGGGGCCATGTCGTTCCAGGCGGCCAGGCGGCGAACTTTGACGTCATGCGAGCGGGCGATTCCCCAGAAGGTGTCGCCCGGACGTACACGGTAGTCGATGCGTTCGCGCCCGGAGGGTCCGCTCGCCTGGGTGCGCTGACGGCGGTTTTCGAGACTCAGGGTGTAGGCCTCACCGTCGCGGCTGGGCATGGGCACCAGCAGTTTCTGTCCAACCCGGATCATGGCCCCGTTGATATCATTCGCATCGCGCAGCATATCGACCGTCGTGCCATAGCGATCGGCGATCGCCCCCAGGGTATCGCCGGATTCGACGGCGTGCCGACGCCAACGGATCATGCCCCGGTCGTCACGGGTTTCCAGCGCCGCCCGCAGGGTGTCGGCCTGTCTTTTCGGCACTGCGAGGCGATGCGGCCCATCCGGCGGCGTCGCCCAGCGGTTGTAGCCCGAGTTGTAGCGATGCAGCGCTTCCAGCGGCATGCCGGCCATCTCCGCGGCGACCGCGAGATCCACCTGATCATCGAGCTCCACGATGGTCAGTGCCTCTTCTTCGGGCATCGCGGGCAACGCGATCCCGTACTTGCCGGGTGTGCTCAGAATGGCCCGCAACGCCAATATGCGCGGCACGTATTTCTCGGTCTGTGTCGGCAGGTCGAGATGCCAGTAGTCGGTGGGCTGGCCCTGCGCCGCGTTGGCCCGTACCGCGCGCTGCACCGTCCCCTCACCGCCGTTGTAGGCGGCGATGGCGAGCAGCCAATCGCCATCGAAGAACCCGTGCAGGTACTCCAGGTAGTCGAGCGCGGCATCGGTGCTCGCCAGCACGTCCCGGCGGCCGTCGTACCACCAGTTCTGTTTCAGGCCGAAGCGCTTCCCGGTCAGGGGTTTGAACTGCCAGAGACCGCCCGCGCGCGCATAGGAATAGGCGAACGGACGGAACGCGCTCTCGACGACGGGGATCAGCAGCAGTTCGGCCGGCATGCCGCGCGCCTCGATGCGATCGAGGATATAGCGCAGATACGGCTGCGCGCGCTCCGCGACAATCTCGAAATAGCGCTGCCGTCCTTCATAGCGCGCGATCTCGGCATCGATGCGCTCCTCCTCGACGTTCGGCAGCCCGAACCCGTCCCGCAGCCGCGACCAGACGTCTTCCGCCCCGGGCTCGACCGTCGGGGGATCCACCACCCTCGCCCCAGACTCGAGGCGTGGAGCCGCCTGGCCACTCATGGCCGGGTTCCGCGCGGCCCTGTCCGTCGTTTCGTTCCCGTCCGGCGCCGTTGCCACGGAACCGTCTGTTTCCGATCCGCCGCCTTTGTCGAGCCCGGGGGTCGCGCAGCCGGCCAACGCAAGGACGGCAGTCCAGATCAAGACCGGCGGACAACGCCGAAACAGGTACTTGTTCATGATGGGTTCCGACGTTGAGCGGCCAGCCTCGTTCATGGAGATGCCACCCGTGCAGCGGTGTGTGGATCGGCGGACAGTACCCGATCGGACCGCACCGGCCAAGGGCACGTGTCACATGCCCGTCGCATCGAGCAATCACGCGCGTCTACAATCGACGACCAGGGAACGGGATCGGTTGCCATTGCCATGACCGCGGGTCACTCCAGCTTCGATTACGAAACCGCGGCGCAGGTATTCCGGGTGCTGCGGGCCCGCGCCACGCTCTACGCCGTGGTCGGCACGCTGATCGCGATCATCGCCGTCGTTCTGGCGACGCTGTTGGTCTGTGTCCACGTCTACGACGGCATCACCACGAACAACATCATGCTCGCCCATCGCGAGAACATCGCGATCCAGGCGCTCGATGCCATGCCGTTCCTGTTCACCTGGTGGGGCCAGTACGCCAGTTCGAAGATGGCCGCCGAGGCCGGCTCGATGGTCGAGCGCCGGACCGATGATCTGAAGCAGGAACTCGCCGACGCCCGGTTCACCGCCCAGGCCAAGACCGACTTCTTCGCCCGCATGAGCCATGAGCTGCGCACGCCGATCAACGCGATCGTCGGCATGAGCGAACTCGTGATGAATACCGACGACCCTGAACAGCGTCGCCATCATGCCCAGGTCATCCACGACTCGGCGTATGGCCTGCTCACACTGGTCAACGACGTGCTCGATTTCTCCCGGATCGAGGCGGGCCGGATGGAACTCGACGATGTCGGCTTCGATCTGTATGACCACCTCAATGGCACGGCCACACTGCTCGACCAGCAGGCGCGCGCCAAAGGTCTCCGTCTGGTCAGTCTGATTCCGCCGGATACACCCCGCCGCGTGGTGGGAGATCCGGGCCGGCTGCGGCAGATCGTCATCAATCTGGTCGGCAACGCCATCAAGTTCACCAGCGAGGGCGAGGTCGTGCTGGCCGTCAAACGCTGGGAGGCGCTCGAGGCAGGCGGGGTTCGCATACGCGTCGAGGTCGCCGACACCGGCACCGGCATCCCCGCCGAAGCGCAGGAGCGCCTGTTCGAGCCCTACAGCCGCGTCGGCACGGAGACCATTGAGGGTACCGGCCTGGGGCTTTCGATTACCCGGGATCTCGTCGCGGCGATGGATGGCGAGATCGGCGTCGACAGTGAACCGGGTGTCGGCAGCGTGTTCTGGTTCGAGATCCAGCTCGGCGCCGCACGCGCCCCGGACCGCGAAGGGCCCGCGCCACGGCTGCGGGGGCGAAAGGTCCTGCTCGCCGACCCCGACGCGGATCAGCGCACCGCGCTGGCGAGCCAGCTGCGCACCCTCGGCATGTGGGTCACCCAGGCCGGCGATGGCGTCGAGGCGATGCAGATGGCGCTACGCGCGGCGGCCGACGGCACGCCCTACGATCTCCTGCTTGCCGAGTTGTTCCTGCCCTGTCTTTCCGGCGAAGAGCTCGGGCGACGCCTGAAACGGCGGCCCGAGACCTGCTCGACCAGCCTCGCGATCATGACCGCGACCGGGGCCCGCGGCGATGCCAAGCGGCTCAATGAGGCCGGCTTCGCCGGCTACCTGACACGCCCGATCCCCCCCGAGAACCTCGAGGAACTGGTGCAGGCCATTCTCGCCACCCACGCACTGCCGGAGGCGGAGCGCCGGCGCCAGGGTCTGGTCACCCGCTACCATGTCGAGGAGACCTACCCGCATGCCGCCGTCCAGCCCGTGCTGGTCGTCGATGACAGCGCGATCAACCGCGAAATCACGCTGCATCATCTCTCCCGTCTCGGTATCGATGCGGACCAGGTGGATACCGGCGCCCGGGCGGTGGAGGCGGTCGGCAGCCGCGACTACGCGGCCGTGTTGATGGACCTGCGGCTGCCGGACATGCATGGCGCCGAGGCGATCCAGACGATCCGCCGCAACGGGGCCGCGCAGGCGGCACCGCCGATCCTCGTCCTGACGGCGGGCGCCACCACCGAGGAACGGGAACGCTGTGAACAGGCCGGTATCGAGGCCTTCATGACCCGTCCCCTGGAAGGAGACGGCCTGCGTTCCGCCCTGGCGCCGTGGATCGGTGCGCGCGTGGACAGCACGAACGAGCCGGATGCTGCAGCCATGCGCGCCCCCGACCCGAAACTGGCCCGCGTCTTCGTGCAGGAAGCGGATGAGCGGATCGGCGCGATGCGCACCGTGCTCGCGGGCAACGCGGATCTCGACGTCCTCGGACGGCATGCACACACGATTGGCAGCACCAGCCGTCATTTCCCGGGCACGGAGCTTACGGACATCGCGCGCCAGATAGAGGCGCGTGCGAATGCCGGCGACCTGGACGGCGTTCGTGCTGAATTCCCCGATCTGGAAACTGCCTGGAGCACGCTGCGCGCCGATCTGATTCAGGGAATGGAGGCCGAACACTGACCTCCCGGGACGGTCGTATGGATTCCGTGGTCGCCAGCGGCCGCGGCAAGCGCGGCGGTGATGAAACCCGCTTCATTGCACCCCGCTTCCATCCTCCCGCCCATGGTGCCATTCTAGCTCGAAGGGTCGTGGGTACGGCCCCACAACCAGCCTGGCGACCCGCCGGAGGCGATCCCCGATGCAGCGTCCATCCCCGTCCACTGCAATAGCCTGCGGGGCGCTCATACTGTTCGCACTGTTCATCGCCGGTTGCGGCGACGCCGAGGAATCTCCGGGTCGGATCGATCTGGACCTCACGGGCGGCCTCCCGGATGGCAGCATCCGCGCGGCATGGCTGGAGTTTTCCGGGCTGACCGTCGAGCGCGTCGACGGTCAGCGCGTCCAGCACGGCTTCGATGAACCGAAGCGGATCGATATCGCCAGACTGCGACGCGGCAACACCGCCAGGCTGACCGAAGACATGGAATTGCCGGCCGGTGCGTACGAGTGGATACAACTGCATCTCAACACCCGGGGCAAAAAGGATACGTATCTCGTGCTCGCGGACAATTCGATTCGGGAACTAGTCGTCCCCAGCGGAGTGCGCAATCACCTGCATATCGGAGCACCGTTCACGGTTCCACCCGACGGCACGGTGAAACGCACGATCGATTTCCAGCTGCACGAACCGCTTGGTGAAAAAGGGCCCACCACCAATACCTATGCAATCAGTCCCATACTCCGCTCGGTAGCAACCGAAACAGCCTCCCACATCGTGGCGAGCGCCGACCGGGACCTGATCGCACGCCATTGCAGCGAGCCGCATCGCAGCGGCATCGCGCTCTACGTCTTCAGCGGCGAAGGCGTTGGGCCAGATGATATCGGCGGCCCCGGTCCGCGCCCGGTCAGCGTCAGCCGCGGCCAGGCCGAAGACGCCGAAGCGCCATTCGAGTTCCATGCGGCCTTCCTCGCGCCCGGCCCCTACACGATTGCACTGACCTGCAACGCCGGCGGCGATCGGGCGACAACCGATGACGCGTTCGCCTTCTTCGGCACTGCCGTGATCCGCACCGGGCCCGGCGACACGGTCAAGCATCATTTCGGCCCACCGTAGTCTCGTTGAACGCCCCTTCTCGGCCCCACTGCCTCCGGACAACCGGGCTATCCCCATAATCGCATGTGGTGCCGGCCAATCGACGGGCAGTAGAATCGCCCCTCTCGTCACTCGCCCCGGTACAGGTATCGCCATGACCGCCGCCTCCGCAACCGACCCGTGGGATCGATACTGGGCGTACGGCAATCTCCACTCGTTCAGTCAGGTCACGCAGGGCAACTACGGGGGCGACATCGCCGCGTTCTGGCGCGAGCAGTTCGCGGCCCTGCCGGACGGCGCGTGCATCGTTGACGTGGCCACCGGCAACGGCGCCGTTGCCCTGCTGGCGCTCGACACGGCGGCGGCCACCGGACGCGAATTCACCGTCCACGGTACCGACCTGGCCGCGATCGACCCCGTAACGCAGGTCCCGGACGGCGATGTGCGCGAACGCCTGGCAAGTATCCATTTCCACCCGCGCACACCGGCGGAGGCATTGCCGTTCGCCGATGCCACGTTCGATCTCGTGTGCAGCCAGTTCGGTCTCGAATACAGCGACACGGCCCGCTCGATCCCGGAACTGGCGCGCGTGCTGCGCAGCGGGGGACGGGCCGCGCTGATCGTCCATCACGGCGACTCTTCGTTCGTCCGCGCGGCCCGTGAAGAGGCCCAGGGCATCGACTACGTACTCGACGATGCCCGCATCTACCTCAAGACCCGGAATTTTCTGCGGGCGCTGGCGGAAAAGCGCACACCAGGCGGCGGTGCCGGCGGGACGCTGCCCCCGAAGGCGGCGAAGAAACGCCGCGCCGTGGACGAGGCGATCGAGTCCATCCAGACCGCCGCGCGCGGGCAGACCAATCCGCGCGCTCTTCTGGGGCCGCTGAACTACGTGCAGGAAGTGCTGGCCATGACCGGGCAGGTCGGGGCGAAGGAAGCCCTCGGCTGGCTCGAGGAGGCCCGCCAGCGCGTGGTATCGATGCGCCAGCGCCTTGCCGATATGCAGGCCGCCGCATGCGCCGAGGAAGACATCGCCGCGATCGAACGGCGGTTCGATGCGGCCGGTTTCACCGCCGTCCACACGGCGGTATTCGAAGACGAGAGCGGATCGGTTACGGGCTGGCGCGTGGAAGCCGACCGAACCACCTGAAGCGGCCCGAGGCAGCCCGCGCTCGCAGGCTATGCCCGGCGCGGCTCCGGCCTCAGTCGAGCGGCTTGCGCGCCCGGTCGAGCACCTTGCGGAACCCTTCCAGCCGGCCTTCCAGCTCCTGCTCCAGACTGTTCAGCTTCGCGCTGGACGCCTCGAGTTCTTCCAGCGAGCCGCCGGTGCGGTCCTTCACCGCAGCCACGAGCCCCTCGCGGAACTCGCCGGCCTCCGCCTGCAGACGGCTGCGCAGCAGCGGCTCCAGGATGCCCGTCAGCGAGGAAGTCAGCTCGAACTCCGGTGCATCGATCGTCCCGCCGACATTGGCGCCGATATTCAGCCGCCCGGCATTGCCGAGGGCGGCGGCGACTTCCTGCAGGATCGAGTCGGCACCGCTACCGGCGCTGAAGGCCGCATCGCGGATCGCCGACGTCACGTCGAGATCCAGGGCACGGTCCCGGATGGTCCCCGCGACCTGGAAATCCGCCTGTCCACGGTCCGCCAGGATGCCATCTTCCGGTCCGAGCGCGAGGCCGGCGACGTCGGTGCCGTTCGCAGTGAGATCCAGCCGGCTGATACTGCTCGCCGGATCGCGCCGGTCCATGGAACCATCGACCTGGAGGCGGTCGATACCGCTGACCGACTGCCCGGCCAGATTGAGCCGCAGCGGCTCACCCCACAGGTTCGGCGGGACCGCGATATCGGTGACCCGCCCGTCGAGGTCGCCACCGCCCGCGGCACCGCTGACCCGCACCTGGCGGACCAGGACGCGCGGCTCCTCACCGGCCTCTGGATAGAGGACGTTGCGCCCGACACGGCGGGCGGCGGGGACGGTCTCCGGGCCACTCGCCGCCTCGGTATCGGCCCCGCCGCCCCCGAGATAGGGGGACAGCCGGCCATACCAGTACCAGCCCTGGTTCACCCATTGCTCCACCTTCGGGCCGAGCAGGTAATAGGCCAGTTCCCCGGCAACCGCGCCGGGATCGGTATATTTGCGATACAGCCGCTCGATATCGGCTTGCGGCGCGCGGCGCGCTTCCGACGCCGTATCCCCGGCGGCCGCGAGTGATTCCTTTACTTCGTCACGTGCCCGGCGGAGTGCCTTGCGGTCGTCGTCGATATCATCCACCAGATCACGAAGCTGTCTGAGCCCCTTGAGACGGGAGGCGGCGTCATCGCCTTCGGTCGCCTCGTCGATCTGCTGGCGGTAGCGTTCCAGTTCCTCCTCGCCGGGCAGGTCGGCAAGGCGTTCTTCGAGCGCGGTACGCCGCTTTTCAAGGCTGGCGCGCGCCTCTTCGATGAGTTCGGGACTGCGCAGATCCTCGCGTCCGAGCACCGTCTCGACCGAAGGGACCTCCAGCGGCGGGATCTCGGCGCGCTCGCGCGCCTTGTCCAGCAGGCCGCTTTCTTCCACGGTCCGCTCGGTGGCCATGACCGCGCCACTCGTCTCGCGTTCGGTCCCGAACTGCAGCCCTTCGACCGAGACCTCGTCGATGTGGACCCGATCCAGCAGGAGTCCGATCCAGTCGATATCGAAGGCCAGCCGCTCGGCCTCAAGCGCATTGCGCATGGGTTCGTCGGGGTTCGTGACCGCGAGGCCACGCAGTTCGAGCCGTGCCGGCGAGAAGCCGACATCCGCCGCCTCGAGTTCGACCCGGGCGCCGACCATGGAGGTGCCGGTCGATTCAACGCCCCAACGGACTAACGTATCGGCGAACGACACCCACAACGCGACGATACCGCCGACGATCGCGACGAACGCACCGAGACCCCACCAGCGGATTGCTTTCATAGCGCGCCCTCAGCTGCGGAACGACTGGTAGGTGGTCACGAGGCGGCTACCGCTGATGACCTGATAGATCCGCTTGCGGCGGACCCAATCGAGCATGTGCACGCGGTAGTTGCGCACGAGATAAATGGTGGCGAACCACAGTACCGGTGCCAGCAACAGCCCCACGCAGAGGCTCCCCATGACAACACTGTTGTTGAAGGCACTCAGTTTGCCGATATCCGTGGCGTACAGCGCGGCCCACATCGAGCGCAACGGCTCCGCGGTCAGCACCGCATGGCCCAGCAGATCGAAGAGCGGATCGAGCGCGAACGCCAGCACCGTGAAGAATCCCCACGCGATGAGGAAGATGCTCAGGTTCACCCGCAGCACGAGTACCAGCAGCAGAACAATGAGGTTATGCAGCGTCCACAGCGGTGTCAGTCCGAACAGGCATGCGAGGATGACGGCGCCCGCGATCTGGCGCGGATCCGTTTCCGAGTTCAGCACCTTGAGGATGCGCGCGAGCAGACCAATCATCGAGGTAAATCTCCTGCAGCCACCGGAGATCGCGGGTGACCGGGGTCCAACTGTAACCGCTGTAGTGTGTTGAGCCTAGAGCCTGTCCGGGAAATCGGTTCCGTAGCGAGCGCGTAGCACAGCGAGCGGGTTTGCTCGGCGCATCCCTGCGCCTCGCCCTTTACGGGCTGGCACGCGGGATCGCTCCCGGCGATTCCGTTACGCGATCGTGAAACGAGCATGATAGGCGTCATGCGAGTTGAGCGCTCGCGGAAAGACGCCGCTGTGGTACGCGCGCAGTAGGCACATGGTTTCCCGGACAGGCTCCTGGTGGGGGATGAGCAGTTTGCGTACCATGCGCGTCTCCCGCACCACCTGGCCTGCAAACATAGTGAGCTCGACCAGCACCGCACCCACCCGGACCCTGACGGTCGACGGCACCGAGGTAACGCTCCTCGGCACGGCCCATGTATCCAACCAGAGCATGGACGATGTCCGTCAGGCCCTGGCCGAAGGCGATTACGACGCCGTGGCTGTGGAACTGTGCCAACCGCGGCATCAGCGGCTGATTGGCGGCGACGACTGGTCGGATGTCGATCTGTTCCGGATCGTACGTTCGGGGCGCGCCGGCATGGTCGCCGCCCAGCTCGCGCTGTCCGCGTACCAGAAACGTCTCGGCGATCAGCTGGGGGTGGAGCCCGGCGGCGAAATGCGGGTGGCCGTGGAAGCGGCGCGCGAGCGGAATCTGCCGCTGTGGCTCATCGACCGCGAGATCGGGACCACCCTCAAGCGCCTCACGCGCAGCGTCCCGTGGTATCAGCGCTGGACGCTGATGACCGGGCTGCTGGCGACCTGTCTGTCGCGCTCCAAGCTCGAGGAAGAAGAGATCGAACAGCTCAAGGAAGGCGACGTCCTCGAGAGCACGTTCGCCGAATTCTCGCAGCGCTCGCCCACGCTGTACCGGATCATGATCGCCGAACGCGACCGTTACATGGCGGGCCATATATTCGAGCGGATCCGCAGCGAACATCCGCGGCGGCTCCTCGTGGTGGTCGGTGCGGGCCACCTGGACGGGCTGGCCGAACGCCTGGAATCGGATCCGCCCCCCGCCAGCGAGCGCGCGGAACTCGAGCATATCCCGCCGCGCGGGCGCCTCATCCGGATCCTGCCTTGGCTCGTGGTCGGCATCATCCTCGGCGGTTTTGCGCTCGGCTTCGCCCGCGGCCCCGAGTTCGGCGGCCGCCTGGTCATGGAATGGGTCCTCATCAATGGCACCCTGACCGCCATCGGCGCCCTCCTGGCGCGCGCCCACCCGCTGACCATCATCACCGGCTTCTTCGCCGCACCGCTGACATCGCTCAATCCCACCATCGGTGCCGGGATGGTGACGGGGGCCGTCGAGACCATCATGCGGCGTCCGCGCATGAGCGATTTCGATACCCTGCGCGACCAACTCGCCCAGCCCCGCAACTGGTGGAAGAACCGCGTAACCCGGATTCTGCTGGTATTCGTCTTCTCGACGGCGGGATCCGCGATCGCAACCTACGTGGGCGGCGCCCGCATCATCGAGCAGCTCGCCGGCTGAGCCGAATCCGCGCTCTGGCTGGCAGGCGCGTGCAAACCGCCACGACGAACGCGCGGTCTGCCTGATACCGGAATCCGGGACTCCGGGTGTGCCGCGCGCACTCGGCCGATGGTGCGATGTCCCCACCGCGGATGCGCCTGCGCGGCCCCCCAGGATCCTGGTGGTCCGTAGGCGCGTTTTCGCCGCAGGCGAACGCGCGCGATCCGCGTGTGATCGGAATCCGGAACTTCGCGCATGTCACGGACATCGCCTGCCGGTTCCTGGTGGGCCATGCGGGCAGTCTGCCGTCACCCGATTCTCCCGCCCCCGATGACGACGCCTGCAAGGGATGCCGTTCGGGCTGCGGACCTCTGCCCGCCTGGCACGCCCGACACAGGCGTCGCACGGCCGGTTGGATTCGGGAAACGGGTGCGCTATAGTATTTCGCACACGAAATATTCATGCACGAAAATTTCGATGCCCAAACAACCTGCCAACGATAGCGAGCGACCGGCCGCGACCCGCGAGGATGAAACCGCTCGCTCGGTGCTGCGCTCGCTCCGCCGGATCCTCCAGGCGGTGGATCAGCACGGCCGCAGACTGAAATCCCGCTACGGACTGACCGGCCCACAGATCATCTGCCTGCGCGAAATCCAGCGCGGCGCATCCCTCAATCCGGGCCAGCTGGCACGCAACGTCGGTCTCAAACCGCCGACGGTCACGGGCATCGTGGATCGCCTCGAGGCACGTGGTCTGGTAACGCGCCGTCGGCGCAACACCGACAAGCGTCAGGTGCGGATTGAACTGACCGAAGCCGGCACCGCCGTCGTCAACGAAGCCCCGGCCCCACTGCAGGAAGAATTCGTCGGGCGCTTCGCCACCCTGCCCGCGGAGCGCCGGGAAGCGATCGCGGACCACCTCGACGAGGTGGTCGCCCTGCTGGAGGCGGAAGGCATCGAAGCCGCCCCGCTGCTGGCCCACGGGTCGGCCAATCCCGACGTCAATGATCTGCCGGTCGAGCCGCAACCCGCCGCGCGCCGCCGGGGTGGACGTACGGCCTGACCGCACCCGGTACTGCATCGCCGGATTCCGGAATCATCACGCAAAAGGAGAAGCTACTCTCACCGTCATGAGCATAATCGTGCAGAAGTACGGCGGTTCTTCCGTCGCCGACGAGCAACGAATCCAACAGGTTGCCGACCGCATCTACAACGCCAGGCACGCCCTGACCTGCGTGATCGAGCCCGAAAAGGTCGAGCCGGCAGTCGAACTGCTGCATGAGCGCCTCGCGCTCGCGGAGGCCAGCTGATGCACACCGCAAAAATCCAGGAGATTCCGATGATGGAACAACCGACCGCACTCGAAGGCGGCACGTCGGAGAAGGAGCAGACGGGGAAGCCGGGCATCCCGGGTCCACGCCACGCGGATATCATTTACCGTCCGGCCACGCCGACGGATGGTGCCCGCATGTGGGAATTCGTGCAGGCGGCCGGCACCCTCGAACTGAATCCGTCGTACGCCTATATCCTGCTCTGCCAGCACTTCGGCGATACCTGCCTCGTGGCCGAGAAGGATGGTGAGATCGTCGGCTTCGTGCTTGCCTACATACCGCCGCGGCAGGACGACACCGTCTTCGTATGGCAGGTCGGCGTCAGCACGAAGGTCCGCAAACGCGGGGTCGGTATCCAGCTCCTGCGCCACCTGCTGGCGCTCGACGGCTGCCGCAACGTCCGCTACATCGAGGCGAGCATTACCCCGTCGAACCGGCCCTCACAAAGCCTGTTCCGGTCATTCGCGCGCAAATGGGGGGTTCCGTGCCGGAAGATCCCGTTCTTCCCGGCGGAATTCTTCCCCGAGGAGCACGAGGGCGAAGACCTCTTCCGGGTGGGCCCGCTGGAATGGCCCGAGGCCTGACACGCCGCCAACCGGTATCCCCCTGTCCCGCGCGATGATACGTGCCGCCGCCGCGTAGCCGGGGGATCGCGCCCCGAACCGCAGTCACCACGGCCGCCGCCTGGCGCGGCGGCCGATCTTTACAACCGTAACCGGAGCAACAGCATGATCGTGCGTACACTGAACGAGATCCTCGGCACCGAGCGCGAGGTCGATGGCGAAACCTGGATCAGCCGCCGGCTCGTACTCGCCGACGACAACATGGGCTATTCCGTCCATGACACCGTGATCCGCGCGGGCACGGAGACCCATATTCACTATAAGAACCACCTCGAAACGGTCTACTGCATCGCCGGTGAAGGCGAGGTCTACACGGTCGCCGACGGCCGCAAGTGGCCCATCGGGCCCGATACGGTCTACGTGCTGGATCAGAATGACGAGCATTATCTGCGCGCCTACGAGGCTGCCGACATGCGCATGGTCTGCGTGTTCCGTCCGGCCCTGACCGGCAAGGAAGTCCATGACGCCGACGGCGTGTATCCGGCACCGGAGGAAACCACCACCTGAGGTCGAGCGACACGTAACAGGCTCAGGAGCGGGAAGTACGGCCGAATCTGGCGAGTCGCTGTCCGGGCTCGCCAGAGACTGTGCCGTGGCATAATATGTGCTTGTAAACATTTAACCTGATGGACCGGGCAACGGGATACCCATCGGAACGAGCCATCGGAACGGCGGCATCCGGACATCGGGCCTCCACTACCCTCAGACGCCAAGGGGTTGCCCATGTTGTATTTCCGCTCCGTTGCACTTGCAGCCCTGCTCTCCTGTATGGCCATGCCGTCACTCGCCGCCGACGGCGACAAGGTGGTCTCGATCGCCACGCTCCCGGGGTACTCGCCCTACTGCTTCTACAAGCCCGACGCCGATAACCAGACCTGGGATCGGGTCCCGCCGGGCTCCGACTCGCGGATCTTTCAGGGATACAGCTGGGACGTGATCCGGGAGAGCTTCCACGCTGCCGGTTACACCCTCCAATTGCGGATCGTCCCGTGGTCCCGCGCGATGTACGAACTGAAACGCGGCAAGGTCGAACTGCTTTTCCCCGCCGGCAAGAACGCCGAGCGGATGGAATACATGGATTACTCGAGTGAACCGGTCAACGCCGTCGACTTCCTGATCTACACCGATGGCGAGACCGACCTGGAATGGAATGGTCTGGAGTCTCTCGCCGGACAGACCATCGGCGCCGCCCGTGGCTGGAATTTCGGTGACCGCTGGGAGCAGCAGTCCGCGTTCGAGAAGCAACTGGTCGACTCGATCGAACAGGGGTTCCGGATGCTGGACGAGGGCCGGATCGATGGCTTCGCCGGGTACGAAGTCGTCTGGGATTACAAGATCCGCGAACTGGGCCGCAGCGGGGAGTTCGGCAAGACGCCCGCGTTCGACGAGACGCGCGAGTTCGTTACCGCGCTGAAGAGCAACGCCCGCGGTGAGGAGCTGCTGGCGGCCTTCGACCGCGGCAAGCGAATCATCACCGAGAACGGCACCATGGAGCGGATCGCGGAGCGCTGGCGCTAACGCCAGCGGCACCGGTCGACATGATCGGGGCGCCGGGAACCGGGGCCGGCGCCCTTTTACTGTCCCGCCGCCTGGCGCCCCAGCCGGTGCTCGATCGCGCGGTCGAGTTTTTCGCTCGCGTCGCGCACGGCGAGATAGATATCGGTGTCCACGGCATGCACGGAAATCGGATCAAGGCCGGTCGGCCGCGCCTCCATGCCGCACAGCTTGTCGACGCCGCCCTTGCGGGCGTTGGTGTCCTTGAGGTGGACGATGATCTGCGTCAGGCGGTTCCCGTGATGGCGTTCCACCCGCTCCAGGCGCTCGCGGATATGGTCGTCCAGGGCCGCTGACCGTTCGACGCCGTCGGCCGCATTGATCTCGATGTGCATAAGCCCTCCTCGATCGTTCTCCGGAGGGAAAATGCCGACGACGACGCGGCGATTTCAACCCCGCTCGTCATCGACACGGAGACCACACCCCGGGACTTGCGATGCGATCAGTCCTCGAACCGGTCCTCGAACCGCTTTCGCCGCTGTTCATTCGCCGCGGCCCAGGTATCCGCCCCGACGACCTCTTCGATATCGGCATGCATCGCGCCGATACTGCGCAGGGAATCGCGCTTCGCACGGCTCGCCTGATCCTCGGTCGACAGGAGACTGGACGTATCGGCCCCCGAGTACAGCGTCTTGAAGCTGGTCCGCTGTTCCGAGAACGCGACGGTCAGGTCGGAGACGACCGCTGAGCGGTGGTCCGCGAGCACGGCCCTGACCCGTTCCATCTCCTCACCTTCGACACCCTGGTCCTCCAGCGAATCGACGATCTTGTCGTGCCCCTTCTCGAAGAACCACTCGGCCTTGTCGCGCGAGTTCTTGGGGAAACTGCAGCCCGCGAGCAGCAATACAAGCACCATGAGGCCCGCGATCCCGCTTTTTGTCATCAACATATCAATACTCCCTGTTCACACGGTATCGGACTGTCCGACACGCGCCCTATGCTACGGGTTCCCTGCCCCCGGGGTTTCAGATACCCCACGACTGTCCTCTTGTCGTCCCGGCCCGAGTACGCAATGATTCATTTTTCCACGCGGAACGGCGAACGGGGGGTCCATCCATGCAGGGGGTGTTTATCACGGGTACGGACACGGCGGTTGGCAAGACGACGGTCTCCTGTCACTTGACCGTCGCGCTGCGCCATCTCGGCGTCGATGTCGCCGCGCGCAAACCGATCGAACAGCGCTGCAAGCGCCAGGGTGGCGCGCTCTACCCAGCCGACGGACTGGCGCTGGCACAGGCGGCAGGGGAACGCGAACCGATCGACCGGGTCACACCGTACCGACTGGCCGGCTCGATCTCGGCGGCACAGACCGCGCAGGCTGGTGGCAGCCAGGTCGATCTGGCCGCGGTGGTCGCCGCCGTGGAGGCGGGTGATCCGGATATCTTTCGGCTCGTCGAGGGGGCAGGCGGTTTTCTGTCACCGCTGACGATCGACGCCACCAATGCGGATTTCGCCGTGGCGCTGGGTTTCCCCGTCGTGGTCGTGGCCGCAAATCGCAGTGGCTGCATCAACCACAGTCGGCTGACAGTCGAGGCGATCCGCAACCGCGGACTGGAAGCGAAAGCGGTCGTGGTCAATGTGCCGGACCCGGGCGCGACCGACGGCGACACGTATCGCGATGACCTCGCGGCGGTACTGGATATCCCGGTGATTACCTGCCGGCACGGGAAAATGGACTGGGAAGCCTCGACCGAACTGGCGCGGATCGTTCAGCCTGCAGGAACCAAGGGCTGAGGGCTGAGGGCTGAGGGCTGAGGGCTGAGGTTCAGGATAGCGCGCCTGGTTATGCCGTCAGGGGTTTTTGCGCTATTTCGAGTCGAGGCGGGCGCGGCGGCGGGCGAATACGCGATCGATCATACCGGCTACGACACCGTCCGTTCCGCCTGTCGAGGCGATCATGCCGCTTGCGCGCAGGTCGCCCCAGCGGCCGACATTGCGGCCACATCCTTTGCAGATCACCGGGCAGCGTCCATGCGGCTCTGACTCCACACGGAACGTGCGTCCGTTACAACAGCGGCAGGCGAACGTCAGTTCGATCGGGATCAGCTTCACGGGAGTCACCGTCGAATCCATGGGCCTGACCCCAGTATTCTTAGCGCGGACCGCGGATTCAATCTCGTAGACCGCGGAATCCGGGCGAAAACGCGTTACAGCGCGCGCCGATTACCGATTCTGTGAACCGGTCGACACGATTTACCGGTATTTCGGCACCACCGCGGATCGCGGCGGGAATGTCACCCACACGCGCAGTCCGCCGAGATCGCTCGCCTCCAGCCCGAGCCGACCGCCCCAGGTCTCCTCGATCATCCGGCGCACGACCGCCAGGCCAATGCCATCGCCGGGCACGCTTTCATCGATCCGTACGCCGCGCTCAAGCACAGTGTCTCGCCGGTCCGCGGGAATCCCCGGACCATCATCCTCGATCGCCATGACCAGACCGCCGTCCGGCTCTGACCAGCTCGTGGCACGGATTCGTGTACGCCCCCATTTCCAGGCGTTGTCGAGCAGATTACCGACGATTTCCATCAGATCGTCGGGATCCCCGCGGACGACCGCGTCCCGGGGGATATCACACGCCAGCCTGACGCCTCGATCCGCATGGACCCGGGCCAGTGAGGCGCCGACGCGCTCGACCAGCTCGGCGAGCGCGACCGACTGTCCGAGACCACCCCTTCCCGCGGCGGCGCCGCGCTGGACATGCCAGTCGATCGCCTGCTGCATGCGCTCGACCTGATCCCGGATTTCACTGCCGCGATCCCCCGTGGCCGGATCGTCGCCGATCGAGCGGAGTACGGCGAGGGGGTTCTTGAGGCTGTGGCCCAGGTCGGCCAGTGCCTCGCGGTAACGCTCGAGACGGCTGGCGCCACTGGCGAGCAGTTCGTTGACACTGGCGGTCAGGGGGCGCAGTTCGCGCGGGTAATCGGTACCGATACGCGCGCGTTCACCGCGCTCGATCGCGGTGACCTCCCGGGCGGCACGTCGAAGCGGGCGCAGGCCCCAGCGCAGCAACAGCGCCTGCAGCAGCAACAGTAGGATCGCGACGCCGCCGAACCAGCCCCAGAGTGTCCGGCGGAACGTCGCGACACGCGCCGCGGCCGCCTCGGCACTCTCCGCCACCAGGAAAACGAGGCGGCGATTCTCACCTTCGGTCTCCCAGCTCACCGCGTGGCGCAGCCCGAACAGTTCACGGCCATCGGGTGCGGCGATGCGCGCAAACGCACGGTTACCGGTCGCCGCCGGGCCCGGATAGCCGATATCGAGTCCGATGCTGGACTCCGACTGCCACAAGCGCTCGCCGGACGCATCCCGGATGGCCGCGTAGAGGCCGGATTCGGGCGTGGCGAGGCGCGGTTCCGACAAGACATCCGGCATCCGCAGTTGACCCGCCGCGTCGACCTCGGCGGCGCCGAGCAACAGGTAGACCTGGACTTCAAGATTCTCCCGCACCGCCTGTTCCACGCTCTCGCGGAAGGCGCGCTCCAGCGCGAGCCCCGCGAGCCCCAGAAACGCGATCAGCACCACCGCCAGGCCCAGGGTAAGGCGCGCACCGAGCGAGTGCGGCGTCATCGCCGTTCAGTCTCCGGCCACGGGCAGGCGCAGGCGGTAACCACGTCCGCGCAGCGTCTCGATCGGTTCCAGCGACCGGTCCGGATCGAGTTTGCGCCGCAGTCGCGTCAGCAGGACCTCCAGGACGTTGCTGTCCCGCTCGATCTCTTCGGCGTAGATATGTTCGCCGAGGCGCGTTTTGGAGACGACCTCACCGGCGTGCAGGGCGAGATACTCCAGCAGACGATATTCATAGGCCGTGAGCAGGACCGGCCGGCCCTCCACGGTCACCGTCTGGGCGGTCGTATCGATCGCGATCGGGCCGGCCTCGATCACGGGGCGCGACCAGCCGGTCGAGCGCCGGACCAGGGCGCGCAGGCGCGCGACCACCTCCTCGATATGAAATGGTTTGACGAGATAATCGTCCGCACCCGCCTCGAGGCCGGTTACCTTGTCCTGCCAGCGCCCGCGCGCGGTCAGGATCAACACCGGGAAGGTCCGTCCCGCATCGCGCCACGCCCGCAGCACGTCAAGCCCATTGCGGCCCGGCAGCCCGAGGTCGAGGATCGCTACATCCACGGGATACTCGTTGCCGCACCAGATCGCCTCTTCCCCATCCCCCGTCGTATCGACGGCGAATCCATGCGCGCGCAGTGCGTTGGCGATCTCCGTCTGCAGCGCCCTATCGTCTTCGGCGATCAGGATCCGCATGCCGCCTCTCCCGCGTCAGCGCCGCACCCGGCCACTGCGGGCATCCACCGCGACACTCCGCACGTGCTCGCCGTCGATGAGCACGCGGACCCGGTACCACGGTCGATCGCCATCGCGCAGCTCGACCCGCAGCACCCGCCCGCCCGTTCGGGAGCGGGCGATATCGGCGGCCCGATCACGCGAGATCAGATCATCGCGCTGGACCAGCTGAACGCCTTCGAGGTCCACGTTACCCGCTACCGCGGGTGTCCCGAGCATCATTACGGCGAAAGCCGCCGCCACCATCCACCCCGTCCTGCCGCGCATTCGCTCCACCGTCCCGTTCGCCCGGACCCCATTGTACTGCCCGCGCGGCCGCATTCACGTTCAGGTACCGGGGGTAATACGGACCTGCACCCGAATCGTGTCACCCGGGTCACGGTGAGAGCGCGTCTCGAACGTCCGACCGGCGTAGCGATAGAAAACGCGGTAACCCTCGATCCGTTCCTCCTCGCGCACGTTGCGCTCGACTTCGCAACGGCGCTCCGTGTCGATCACGCGTCGAGGCGGTCCCCGATGCGCCCGCGATATATCCCGGCCAATAACCGCGCCGAGGACGGCGCCCGCGGCGGTCGCGGCCATCCGGCTACGGCCTTTCGAGGCATTGTGGCCAATCGCGCCACCGATGACCGTCCCGACCAGCGTTCCGGTCGATGGACCGCGGCGATCCTCATGGACGATGCGCTCCACCTCTTCGTCCCAGCACACCCGGCGCGGATCGGAGACCTCCACGACCCGGATCAGCGGGCGTACCTCGACAACCGGGGCATCGACATAAAACGCCTCGCCGTCGTACGCGCGACGGTCATCGTATTCGTCATAGTCGTCATAGTCCCCCGCCGTTGCCGGCGCCGCGGCCAGTGCGAGCCCCAGAACCAGAATCGGAGCCAACAGCAATCCGCCAATTTTCATTGCGCGTTCCTCCCATCTCGCGCGGGCCATTCCCGCACTTTCGGGAGACACGGTATCCGGCGCTGGCTTAATCGAGGCTGAACGAACCGTTCAGTTCCCGTTCAGCCCGCCTTCGCGATACTCGGCGCCACTGGAGGGCGACACGTCCGTCGCCGCCTGGACGAGGAGGTATACGCCATGAAGACAACGGCAACAGCACTGGCGATCGCGATCGCTGTAGGACTCGGCACCGTCACGGCCGCCGAAGCCGGTGACCGCCATGGCCGATGGGCCGACAAAAGTCACGGCGCGCACCAGTACGAGCGCGACCACCGAAAGGGCGCGAAACACTACCGCCACGGTGGCAAACGCGAGATCCACCGCAGTCACCGGTATGGCGGGCACAAGCGCAGCTACCGCGGCAAGGCAAAGCATCACTGGAAACGCGACCATTACCGCGGGTATCGCGGCCACGGGTATCGGGGTCACGGTTATCGTCACTACCGGCCGTATGGTGGGCTCTACACGCGCCGCCACCACAGTTACCGCAGCGGCATCGGCCTGAACATCGATGGCGTCACGTTCATCTGGAGTGAACGTCATTATCGCTGAGCGTTGGGCGTAACCGAGGCGCCGACGCATCCGTGGGCGCCGTCAACCGCTCCCGGGCACATTCACCCCCGTCGGGAGATGGGCGTGGTGCCGGCGCGCCTTGGCGGCCATGCCGCCACGGTCTATATATCAGGGCAGATCGGCCCGTCGGTGCCGACGCGCTACCGTTGGCCACCAATGATCGCTCTACGCGACTCGATCGTGGATGAAATCCCGCACCTGCGGCGGTATGCACTTCGGCTCGCCCATGATGCCGATGCGGCGGAAGATCTGGTCCAGGATTGTATCGAGCGTGCACTGCGGCGCGAACACCAATGGGACCCGGCCACGCGTCTGCGCCCCTGGCTGTTCCGGATCGAGCATAACCTGTACGTGTCCGCCCGGCGTCGACGAACACCGGAGAATCGCGGCGCGCGGCTCCCCGCGGATCTCGTGGCACCGGCCTCAACCCCGGAGGCGGGATTGGATCTGCTTGCCGTGCATCGTGCCCTTCGCCGGATTCCGCCCGAACAGGCCGAGACACTTCAGTTGGTCACGCTCCATGGACTGGATTATCGAACGGCGGCGGATATCCTCGGCATACCCATTGGCACCGTCCGGTCGCGCATATCGCGGGGACGCGCAGCCCTGCGCGGGCTGCTCGGGATGGACACCACCGCGGCCTGACCCGGCAGAAAACGGCGGTACCGCTCGCGTGGCACCGCCGCTCGACCCGACCCGCAACGTAATCGTTTATTCGCCGACCTCCGATTCGCTCGCCGGTTCCTCGACCACCGCCGGTTCCGGCGCGGCCTTTACCTCGAACGCGCTGAATTCCGTCTCTACATCGTCTTTGGCGATACCGACCATGACATTCTGTCCGTCCGGGCTCATCGCGATCCGATCCCAGGGGACCTCGTATTCGCGACTGCCGAGCCCCAGCACGCCACCGGTACGCAGTACGACCGCATCGACGCGGCCCGAGGGCCCGATCAACACGTTCGATACGGTGCCGATCCGCTCGCTCTGCTGATCGAGCACATCGCGGCCAATGATATCCACCGCTTCCCGACCGGCTGCGGTGCCGGCGGATTCTACAGTCGACTCGCCCTCCATCGACATCGAATCCCCATTGGCCGGAGCGGCCATCTCATCGCCCTCGTCCGCCGCGATCAGCGTCCCCGTGGTCAACAGCAGGGCAACGGCCATTGCCGATAGTGACCGCGCCCGCTTCTGATATCCCATGCTCGCAATCTCCGAAAACGACTCTGCCGCTCTCCCCCTGGCGACGCCATGGACGCGGCTTCGCCCGTGGCGGACCGCTTCAGGTAACCGAAGCGGCCCGGCCGTCGCCCGCAGGAAGTACGCATCCATTTCTACTTACGCCGGCGGGCGCTGCACAGTTCCCGTGCAGTGACTGAAAATCCGGTGGCAGGGAGGCCGTGTCCAGCTGACCGAGGCGCCGCGATGCGTCCTTGATCAGCCGTCCGACGAGGCGGTCCGCTCGTCCGACGGGGCGCCTTCACGGCACCGCCCTGGCTCGAGCGCGGGGGGATCCATCGAGAAGGTGATCGGGGAGAGCCGGCGTAACGCGTTGACACCAAGGATGGGTCGTCCGCGCCCCGGCAGCACCACGACCTTGACGTCGTCGAGTCGACAACGGTCGCCCACCGTCAGTCCATCGATCGAGTAGATCGGCACATACCGCCGGCTGCCATCGGCCATTGTCCCGCCGACGCGGCGCACGAAGGTCGCCATCCCGCGGGCTTCGAGTATGTCGAGCGTTTCCATTCCGATGCTGGTATAGCTGGAGCCGGTGTCGACCAGGAAATCACGCGAACCCGCCCCCTGCACATCCACCTCGACATACAGCGTCGAGGCGCCGCGCTCGCTCAAGGGGATCGCAACGGCGTCGGCCACGCTTTCGAGCGGCAGCAGGATCAGTGCGATGACGATCGCCCGGACCGGGATCTGCAAGTTGACCTCGCGTTCGCGTTGGCGGCGGCGCACCGGAGCCGGTGCCAGTGGCAAGCTGCCTGGTTGCGACCGGCCTGACAATAGACTGGCGTCCGGGCGGCGTTCGCCGGCCGACGGACGGGTGGAATGCCGAAACCGCACGGACGAGCCCACCGGATTTCGACGTTTTCTCTCGCCACGGCCGGGCGGGTGCCAATAACGTCGGCTGCAAAGAAACGTTCCGGTGCCTTGGCTCAGACGGATTCCAGGGCGGCGATGGCCTCGACGTGCCCGCTGTGCGGGAACATGTCGGCGATACCGGCGGCCTGCAGACAGTAGCCGCCCTCGCCCGTCAGGCGCCCGACATCGCGCGCGAGGGTCGCCGGATCACACGATACGTACACGATGCGCCGCGGCGGTCGCGCCACCAGTGCGGTAACGGCTTCCGGTGCGCCCGCGCGCGGGGGATCGAGCAGCACTGCGGCCGGATTCAGCCGTTGCAGCCAGTCAGCCAGCGGTGCGGCGGCGAGGTCCGCCTGCTGGAAATCCGTGCGCTCGGCGAGCCCGTTGGCACGCGCATTGACCGCGGCGCGCTCCACGAGTCCGGCATCGCCCTCGATCCCCGTGACGGCCGCGCCGCGTGATGCGGCGGGCAGGCTGAAGTTGCCGATACCACAGTAGAGATCGAGTACCGTCTGGCCCGGCTCGGGGGCGAGCAGTTCCATCGCGCGCCCGACGAGGGCACGGTTCACGGTGGCGTTCGACTGTACGAAATCGCCCGCGGCGAACCGCAGGACGAGGTCTTCATCGGGCAGCGCGTAATACGCATCGGCCGGGCGCGCCGCATCGAGTGGTCCCGTCCGTGCGCCGCCGGCGAGTTCGATCGCCACACCGGCCTCGTCCTGGAAACGCGCCAGGCGTGCCCGGTCCGCTTCGCCGACCGCGCCGGCGTACTGGAAGGCAACAACCGTATCGCCATCGCTGGCCGCCAGTTCCAGCTCGGATACCCGCTCGGGCCGGTCCAGCGAGGCGATCAGGGTCTTGAGCTGCGGAATGAGCCGTTCGAGACGGTCATCGAGAATGGCGCAGGCGTCGGTGTCGACGACATGACGGCCGCCGCGTTCGCGGAACCCGAGCAGTACGCCCTGGCGGCGGACATACCGGACCGTTAATCGTGCCCGCGTACGGTACCCCCGGTCCGGCCCCGTCAGCGGCGGCAACCATTGCGCGGGGGCCGCGCCGGCGGCTCGCGTCAGCTGCTCATGGACCCGGCGCTCACGCTGGCGAAGCTGTGCCGCCGGGGCGAGATGCTGCAGGGTGCAACCGCCACACCGCCCGAATACCGGACAGAACGGTTCGACCCGCTCCGCCGACGGCTCCAGCAACGCCTCTACGACCGCCTCGTCGAAACGCTTCGCCCGAGTGGTGCAGCGGGCACGGACCCGCTCGCCCGGCAGGCCACCGTCGACGAACACGACCTTGCCGTCGACCCGCCCGACCCCCCGACCCTCGTGGTCGAGGTCGTCGATCCGGACATCCAGCCGCGGGGCCTGTTCCGGTGCCAGCCGCCGCGGCTTTTTACGACCCATGACCCGCCTCAGTCGCGCAGTGTCGCCATATCGATGACGAAACGGTAGCGGACGTCACTGCGCTGCACCCGCTCGTACGCATCGTTGATATTGCGGATATCGAGCATCTCGACGTCGCAGGCGATGCCGTGCTCGGCACAGAAATCCAGCACCTCCTGGGTCTCGGGCATGCCGCCGATAAGCGAGCCGGCGAGCACCTTGCGTTGCGCGACCAGCGCGCCCGCGTTGAGCGGCGGCTCCACGGGTTCGAGCAGGCCCACCAGGATATGCATACCATCATATTTAAGTGCAGTGAGATAAGGATTCAGGTCGTGCTGCACCGGCACCGTATCGAGGATGAAATCGAGGTACCCGGCAATGCCCTTCATCTGCTCGCGATCGGACGAGACCACCACGCGGTCGGCCCCCTGATGGCGGGCCTCTTCCACCTTTGCGTCGGAGCGCGTGAACACGGTCACCTCGGCGCCGAGCGCTTTGGCGAACTTGATGCCCATGTGGCCCAGCCCGCCCATGCCGACCACACCTACGCGGTGACCGGCGCGAACGCCGTAGTGGCGCAGCGGCGAATACGTAGTGATGCCCGCACACAGCAGCGGGGCCGCGGCGGCGGGATCGAGGGCGTCCGGTACCCGCACCACGAAGCGCTCGCTGACGACGATCGATTCGGAATACCCGCCGTACGTGGTGCTGCCATCGTGGCGATCGTGCCCATTGTAAGTGACCACGCAGCCTTCGAGGCAGTACTGCTCAAGCCCATCGTTGCAGGCGCTGCATTCACGGCACGAATCCACCATGCAGCCGACACCGACGATATCTCCTTCACGGAAACCCGATACGCCGGAGCCGGTCGTGGTCACGCGGCCGATGATTTCATGGCCGGGGACCAGCGGATACTCGGTAAAGCCCCAGTCGTTGTGCGCGAAATGGATATCGGTGTGACAGACCCCGCAGTAGAGGATCTCGATCGCGACATCGTCCGGGCGGGGCTCGCGCCGCTCGATGTTCAGGGGGGCGAGGCCCGAAGACGGCGATTGTGCACCGTAGGCACGCGCTTGCGACATGCTTGACTCCTTTGGAACCGGATTGACGATAGACGGCGGACCGGAATGATGGGGCGGGATCGAAGGATCGATCCGGGGGTCCGCTGGAATCGGCACAGCGTAACCTGATTGCGCACAATTCGATACCCGGACGTCCGGCGCGCCGGGTTCGCCATGGTGGCCTGACAATCAATGCGATCGTCGCGCTTTTGGCAAGCGCTCGCCCTGCAACCACGCGAACACGTACCCGCGCGGCACGTCGAAACCGGTTACCACATACCGCAGCGTATAGGGATTCTGAAGCGTGGCCTGCAGCATGTGCTCCACCCACGAGATACCGCAGAAGAGGATCTCGTCACCAGCTGCGAGCGGGAAATCCGCGTTCGGCAACATGATCGCCTGACCTGCCCTGCGGATGGCGAGCGCCTCGCAGGGGAGCTGCTCGGGGAATGCACGCGGATCGCGGCAGAGCGCGCCGAGCGGGATCACGCGCTCGGTGTCCAGATATTCGGTCACCGCCTCGGCCTCCTCCCGTACCAGCCGAACCGACCAGAGATGCGGCGGCTCCGCCCCCAGCACGGCACGCAGCCGGTCCACAAGCGCCTCCGTAAAGGCCGGCTCGCGATCGGCGAGCCAGTCAAGCAGTTCCTGGACAAGCGGCGAGATCAACAGCTTGAGGATCCGGCGCGCCGTGGTCAGGCTGTGCTGCAGGATCAGATCCGCGCGCGCGGCATCGAAAGCCACCTGATTCTCGTGACTGTTCTGGCGGACGATGCAGAAAGCATCCGGGTTCAGTTCGGCGACGGCAAGCAGCGTGCTGAGGTTGTCCGCATCGCGGTTGGTCCCGGCGAGAATCCCCGCGGCATCGTCGATACCCGCCGCCTGCAGGGCCGCGCGATCGGCGTGCGCCCGGATCACGATCGCGCCCTCGCCGACGGTATCGGCCTTCTCGTCCACATCCGGATCGATAATCCGTACACCGATCCCCTCGGCCTGCATATGATGGTGGATCCAGTGCCCCATGCGGCCGTACCCGCAGAGAATCCAGTCGCCCTCCGGGACCCGCACCGGCGCACCCAGCTCAACGCCCCGTGCGCCCACGAGCCAGGCGTTGAGGTTGTGCAGCTCGGGGCGTGCGACCGCCCGGCAGACAAGCTGCGCGAAGATCTCGAACGGGTCGACGACCGTGACGTTATCGAGCGAACGGAGGCTCGCCTCATGACGGGATGAGGTCGAGCGACAGATGACCCGCAGCCGCGGATTCAGGTGCCGCGCCATGACGGTGATCTTGAGATTGACGTCGTCATCGTTGGTCAGCGCGACGACCGCGCGACAGGCCGCGTGGTCGACCCCGGCAGCCAGCAGGTGTTTGGGTGCGCTGGCATCCGCACAGAGGCCCGGCATCGCCACCGCATAATCACGTACTCCCAGCGCCTTGATCCGCTCCGGATCCGAATCGAGGATCACCGCACGCATCCGGTGATCGCTCAGGCCGCGGGCCAGCAGACTGCCGGTGTCGCCGAAGCCGCACAGAATGAAAAAAGGCTCTTTATTGCCCTGGACCTTGCGGGAGAAACGGAACTCATCCAGCGCCTGTATGAAATGCGGATTCTGGAACAACCGGATCAGGGACCCGATCGCGTAGAACCATGCGATCACGCCCGTGTAGAGACAGAAGATCGTCCACAGGCGTTGCTCATCGCTGAAACCGTTCGGCAATTCACCGAAGCCGGTCGTAGTGGCCGTGTAGGTAAAGAAATAGAACGCGTGGAAGAGGTTCATATATGTCGTCTCGCCATCGACGACGGTGCCCGGTATCAGGGCCATACCGACGATGCCGACCGAGTACACGGCCAGCAGCGCAAACAGCGGTCGGCGCATATAGCGCAGGACGATCATCGTCACGCGATCGAGATCGGAGGTCGGCGTCATGCGTTCAGGCCCCCATTGCCCTGCCCCGGATCCCGTATGCCCCCGCGGCGGTCGATTTCCGTCTCTTTAACGCCGCGACAGCAGCGTATCGCCGACGAGTATGGCCGTGGCGACGACATTCGCGACCAGCGCGCCGGTCGCGAGCGAGACGATATCCGCCATCTGCCCGGGTGCCGGTCCACCGCCGCCGTCCGGCTCGGCGACGATCCAGACCACACGGGCGGCGATCAGGAGCAGATCGGCCACCAGACCGGATGCCAGCAGCAGCGCGCCCGTCTGCGAACGATCGCCGAGCTTCAGGCCGGTCGCGACCAGATTGATGATGATGGCGAGGGTGAGAATCCAGACATTGTGGTGCGCGGGCGTCTCGACACCGCCCGCCACGAACGCGTAGTTGAGGCTCAGTGCAAGGATGTTGAAGAAACCGAAAACGACGCGTTCGAGGTTCATGGGCCTGCTCCTGACCGGGACGCGCGACCAGTATAGGCATGCGCGCCCGATAACCGCGAACGCCGCGGGTCACCGGGCTACGGCACCCGGCGCGTGTGAGACCGCAGTCATCGGGTGTTCACCCCGGCTCGGCAAGCGCCGCGATGGGCTCGGGCAACGGCTCAACCGCGGCGTCCGATGTGTCGGCCGCACGGCGGGCGATCGTCTGCAGCCGCTCCGCGGTGCGCGGGTGGGTCTGGAACAGCCCGGTCCACTCCGCGCTCTCGCCGCCCCGGCGGGCCTGCAGGGTGCGGAAGAATTCGGCCGCCCCACGGGTATGGCCGTAGCGTGCACGCAGCGTCGCGAGGGCATCGCGGTCCGCGACCCGCTCCATTTCGCGGTTGAACCCCAGCATGGTCAGCAGGCCCGCGTTGCCGAGCACGTCCTGCACGGCCGACTGGCCGGTCGCCCCCGCGAGTACGGCCCAGACCAGACTGACGACGGCGCTGCGTCCAAGCGCCTGAATCGGATGCCGGTGCTCGACGTGTGCGATCTCGTGCGCCAGCACCATCGCCAACGCGTTCTCCGAAGACACGGACTGCAGCAGCCCTCTTGTCACGATCACGTGACCGCCGAGCGTGGCGAACGCATTGGGCTGTTCACTGTCACTGAGGTGCATCCGCACCCGCATGCCCGCGGGCAGCTCCGCATGCCGCGCGAGTTCTTCCGACAGTTCCTGGAGGGCCGCTTCCGCGCGCGGGTGCTCCGTCTCCCCCGCCGGATCGACATCGCCGGCGACCGCCGTCTCCCAGGAGAACGGGATCCACGGCGCGAGCCAGCCGACGGACAGGGTCAGGATCGCCGTGAGCGCCACGGCAGCGCACCCGAGCCCACAGACCAGGATCGCGAACTCGCCGAGACCGCTGGTCTCCGTGCTGTTGATGCCCTCCCGGGGTCGCGGATTGCCGTCCGGCGCGGTCATCCCGCGCGCGGTATCAACGCCGTGCCGTAGGCCAGCACCTCGACCGAACCGACCGACTGGCCTGCATTGCCGGATACCCGACTGGTCTCGAATTTCATGTTGTAGACCGCATCGGCACCGCATTCGCGGGCCTGGGCCTGCATGCGCAGGATCGCTTCGCGCCGGGCACGGTCGAGCAGCGACTCGAACGTTGCCACGCGGCCGCCCACCAGATTGCGCAGACCCGCGACCACGACCTTGAAGTAGTCCACCGAGATGACGACGTTGCCGCGCACCAGCCGGCTCTGGTGATGGACATACTGGCTCGGCAGCACCCGGCCGGGCACGACGATCAGGCTGCGGTACGCGTCTTCACGCTCGCGGATCCGGCGGTAATGACGCTTTTCCGCCAGCCGCCCGAAGCCGAAGCCCAGGAGCAGCAATACGAGGAAGATGACGATTTCGGCGATCATGGCTCACATATCCTCGAGCACGACCGCGGTACCGTAGACGAGGATCTCGGAGGCACCGGCCGCAATCGCCGAGGTGGAAAAGCGGACATTGACGACCGCATTCGCGCCGATCGAGTCGGCCTGTTCCGACAACCGTTCGAGCGCCCCGTCGCGGGCCTCGCTCAGCAGATCCGTATAGCCCTTGAGTTCACCACCGAAGATATTCTTCAGACCGGCCATGATGTCACGACCGGCATGCTTCGCCCGCACGGTGCTGCCCTGGACCAGTCCCAGATGCTTCTTGACCCGTTTACCGGGCACGATCTCCATGTTGCTGATCAGCATGTTGCCTCCCTGAGTCATCGATGAATCCTTATCGAACCGCCGTCTCCGCGGCGGTCATGTAAACACTACCGGGACGGGACCCGGGGGTAAACCGATCGGCGCGAGTCGACGATCAGATCAATGCCGGGCGATACACCATCAGCCAGAACAGTGCGAGCACACCAAGCAGCATCGCCCACTCGATGACGTGCCACCACGCAGCCCACCGCTGCATCGCCTGCGGCGGCGCGGCGCCCGCGGCCGAAGCCCGCGCGAGGCACGCGATCCGATACTCGATCCAGACCAGGGGCAACCAGAGCAGGCCCACCAGGATGAAAACGCCCAGCGCCACCGCGAGCCATGGCGTCGACAGGGTCAGGCCGAGCCCATCCGCGAGCGCCAGGCCGGTCAGCAGCTGGACCAATACGGCTGGTGTCGTCAGGATCAGCTCGGCGATCACGCCGCCACGCGCGACATTCGTGATGACCGCCGGATCACCACTGCGCAAGGCCCGCGCGAGATACCAGCCGCCACCCAGGCGCAGTCCCAGCAGTACGGCGGCCGCCAGCAGATGCAGCAGGCGCAGCCCTTCCTGCCAGTCAGTCACGGGCGGGCCTCCCCGGCGCCCGACATGGCTGGCTGCGGGCGGTCACTGGCGAAAGAATATATTGAGGATCAGGGACACGACGAGGCTCACGATCACCATCGAGGTGATCGGGATAAACACACTGCCACCGTCGCGCTCGATCCGGATATCACCGGGCAGGCGCCCGAACCAGCTGACCAGCCACGGTGCATAGAGCAATATCACGCCGGTCACGACCAGCAGGACTCCCAGCACGATCAGGGTTTTGCCAAACATCTAAACGGCTCCTTGCAGTCAGCCGACGTCCGTGCCCGCTGGGTGCGGCAGCGTTCTGCGGCTCCGTGGTAAGCTTGCCGTCGTGACGGGCCGGATGCCACCGGTGGAATCGGTGGCCGGGAGAGACGCCGATGGCGGAAGGAGAATTCCAGGTCGTTTTCCGCGGCGAGATCACCGGCGACCAGCCGGTGGAGGTCGTCAAACAGCAGTTGGGGAACCTGTTCCGGATGCCGCCCGAGCGTGTCGAGGCGCTGTTCAGCGGGAAGCCGGTCGTCGTCAAGAAGAACATCGACGAAAGCACTGCCCGCAAGCTCGAACAGGCATTCCTGCGCGCCGGCGCCGCCTGCGAAGTGCGGGGGTCGTCCTCCGCCTCCGCCCCGGCAACGCCGGACGCGAGCGCCGCCACGACCGCCCCGGCGGAGCCGGCTGCAGAGCGGAGCGCAACGCGCCCGGAACCGACTCCATCGGGTCGCAATGCCGGCTCGATCGCCGCCGCCGGTGATCCCAACCATACGGTGGTCCATCTCGCCGTGCCGGATTCGTTCGAAGGCCTGGAGATCGACACATCGGACGCCCCGCTCACCGCTTCCGACGGGAAGCCCGCTCCCGAGATCGACACCAGCGGACTCAGTCTCGCCGCTGCCGACGCCGGCCCGCTGAGCGAGCGCAAAACGCCGCCACCGGCCGAAATCGATACCAGTGGGCTCAGCATGGAGAGCCTCGACGAAGAGCGCTGAAGCCCGGTCCTCCGGGGCCATTGCACCGGTACCGTGCGTGGCATGGCACCGGCGTAGCGCGCCGGCACCATGCGCCGGGGATCAGCCCCGCTCGTACGTCCCCACGATCCGGTTCATGCCAAGGATATGCGGCTCGACGCGCTCCAGGAACTGCCACATCGTCAGCCCCGGTTCCAGATCGAGTTCCCGGTCGAGCGCGATCACCCAGAAGAAATAGTGGTGCACGCCATGGCCTTCCGGCGGCATCGGTCCGCCATAGCCCATGTTGCCGAAGTCGTTGCCGCCCACGGTGCCTTCCTGCGTGGCTTCCGCCAGGTGGGTCGTCGACGCGGGCAGGTTATACAGCACCCAGTGGACGAAACCATAAGTGCCGGGCGTGACCAGCGGGGCGTCCGGGTCATGGCAGATCACCGCCAGCGACTTGGTGCCGTCCGGCGGCGCGGACCACGCGAGTTCCGGCGAGCGGTCGTCGCCGTCGGCGGCGTTGCGTTTCGGGATCGGGCCACGCGATTCGAACGCGGGACTGGTAACCTGCATGTCGGAAAGAGCGAACGCCATCGTTCCTGTCCTCCATTGTTGTCATGAATGCACGCCGGAGAGCGCCGGCAGTGGCGCTTCGCCGGACATCGCGCGTGAACCAATCACACGATAACACGCGGACATCGCAGCCATTCGCTACCGGGTATCCCCTTGATTCAACGCTCGATCCTGCTCCTCTCGGCCTACCGTGCCGACAGCCATCGCGCCTGGGCCGACTGGCTGGTGCGGACGTATCCAGAGATCCAATGGCAGCGCCTGGAACTGCCCGGGCGCCATTTCCGCTGGCGGATTCGTGGCAACCCGCTGTCCTGGCTTGACCGGATGCCGGAGCAGCCGCCGGAGCGTATTCTCGCGACCTCTATGGTCGATCTCGCCACGCTCCGCGGTCTCCATCCGATGCTGGCGGGCGTCCCCGCCTGGTATTACTTCCATGAGAACCAGTTCGCGTATCCCGTCAGCGAGCAGCAGGTGAAGTCCGTCGAACCCCAGATCGTGCAGGTCTACGGTGCGCTGGCGGCGCAGCGCCTGCTGTTCAATTCCGCGTTCAATCGCGACACTTTCCTCGAGGGCGTCGACGGCCTGCTCCAGCGGATGCCGGACCAGGTGCCCGCGGGGATCCGTGAGCGGCTCGCGGCGAAGGCGACCGTCTGCCCGGTGCCGATCGCGCCGATCGAACCGGCCCCGCAGCGCGACCCGCGCCTGATCGTCTGGAACCACCGCTGGGAATACGACAAGGAACCGGACCTGTTCGCGGACGCCGTGCTCGAGCTCGCGGAGGCCGGGATCGATTTCCGGCTCGCGCTGCTCGGTGCTCGCCCGCGCGCCGCTCCACCGGCACTCGGGCGGATCCGTACCGGGCTGGCGGACCGGATCGTCGCGGACGGGCGGGTGGAGGCGACCGCGTACCGCGAGCTGCTTGGACGCGCGGGGATCGCGATCAGTACGGCTCGCCACGAGTTCCAGGGCTTGGCAATGCTGGAAGCGGTCAGCGCCGGTGCGACGCCACTGGTGCCGGACGCCCTCTGTTATCCCGAACAGTATCCGGCGGAGTACCGTTATCCTGCCTGGCAGTTGCAACCGCTTGTGGCGAGACTCGAGGCATGGCTGGAACACGGCGCGCCTGCCCCGCCGGACGTTTCCGGGTGGACGGAAGACCGCCTGCTGAGTGAGTGGCGGCGTGTCCTTCTGGAGTGATGCGAGGCGTTACGGCTTGCCGGGCAATCGATTGAGGGGCTGGCCTCGAGGCGATCGGCGCCGGGCAATGCCGCCCCCGGTTCCCATGATCGCGGACCATCGACCATGGAAACGCTGTGCCGGCATTCGCCCTCCATTTCATTCCGGGCGAAGGCCGGCCTACTGTGATCGACTGCAATCGACCGACCATGCCGAAACGCATGCGGCCGGATCCGATACCGGACCCGGCCGCATTACTCCGATGCGGCGATTCCGCCGCGGTCATCCGATCAGAACTCGTGTGTCAGCCCCACCGACACCGTCAGGGGTTTGTTGGGGCGCGCCCCGTCCGGGAGCCGGGAAACGATCCGCTGCTCATCGAACACGTTCTCGATCCGGAGGAACGCATTGGTCTCTTTGCGCAGCGGGTAACGGCTGACGAAATCGACGACGGTCAGTGACTCCGTTTCGTCCAGATCGGTGCCGGTCTTATTGCAACCGGTCGATACGCACATCTCGTCGATGTACTTCACGATGGCGTAGTTGTCCCAGCCGCCGGCATGTTCCAGCCCGGCGCGTAGGCTGAACTGGTTTTCGGGGATGTCCCGTAGCTGATCACCGTTGTTCAGGCCGGAGGCGGCATTATCCTCGCTGATCTCGCCCTCGGTGTACGTGTACGTCACGTCGACCGGGATCTGGAAGTCACCCTTCGAGAAGCGGTTGCCCAGCTGGAACTCGAGACCCTGCACTTCGGCTTCTCCGGTCTTGAACGTGCCGGACGTCGCGCCATTACTGCATGGCGACCCGACCGAGCAATTCTCGGTCTTGTCGGAGAAGTCGCTGTAGAAGCCGATCGCCTCGACGAAGAGATTGCCCGGACCGTAATACCGCCCGCCGAATTCCCAGTTGTTGCTCGTCTCCGGCTCCTCGTTCCGGGAGGCACCACCGCCAAGCGGTGCGAATCCGCGGTGCACCCCGCCCAGCACCTGCCACTGGTTGGAAATGTCGTAGGTGAAAGACGCACCGGGCAGCCACTCGGAAGAGTCGTTCGAGCGCGTTTCATCGACGCTGTTACGGGACGCGTCCGCATACTGCACACGGCTCGTTTCGACGTCCTCGTGACGGAGTGCCAGATTGACGTTCAGGTCGGCAGTCGCCTGCCAGCTGTCGATCAGCCAAAGACTGCGGGCCTCCGCCGTCTCGAACCGGTTGTTGCTGCCGGTAGGCGCGTTCGTGGACTGGAACACCAGCGAGCCGTTGACCTGGTCGTAGACGTCAACCGGCTGGAACCGATCCATCTGGTCCTCGTGATACCGGAAACCGGTCTGCAGTTGATGGTCCCCGAGATCGATATCGAAGTTGACCTCGACGCCCTCGGATTCATAGGCCCGGTTGTTGTTCTTGTATTCGAGCCCGGTCTCATCGACCGTGCCGTCCAGGATACCCTGGGCATTGGCGTTGCCGGCATTGGCCGCGTCGACGTACTGACCGCCACCATCGAGTTTGAACCAGTTGCGCTCGAAATCGTTGTGGTACAGCTTGGTGGTCGTCTGCACCGCATCCGTCAGTTCGAACACATGCGTCAGGTCGATGCCCCAGTGCTTGTTGTTCATCTGATCGATACTCGACAGGCCGTAACGACGGTTCGGATTGTTGTCGAAGTCATCATCGGTCAGACCCAGATAGCTGGCGTTGGAGGTCTCCTCCGAATACTGCATTTTCACGCGAACGCTCTGGCGATCGCCCTGCCAGCGAACCTTGCCCACGTAATCCTGGATTTCGAAACCGGTATCGCGGTTGCTGCGGTCGATGTCCTTGAATCCGGCGCCATCGCGCTGGGCAGTCTCGACCAGCCAGCTCCAGTCCCCCGATGAATCGCCGTGCCAGGCGTGCAGATCCGTGGAACCCCGCTCGTCCGTGACGAATTCGGTGTAGGTCTTCTTCTCCGTGGGGATTGGCGTGGACTGCAGGTTGATCACGCCACCGGTGGTCTGCGGCCCGTGGCGCAGCAGGGGCGCGCCCTTCAGCACCTCGATCGACGAGATTCTGGCGGTGGTCGGGAAGTAATAGGCCGCCGGATTCGAGTACGGCGCCGGCGCGATCAGTACGCCGTCTTCCATCAGGGTCACCTTGCTGCTGCGACCCGCCGTGGCGGCCCGAATGCCGATATTGGGACGCAGGCCCTCTCCTTCCTCCTCGCGCACGTAGACGCCGGGAACGGTCTTGAGTACCTGATGGATGTCCGTTGTGCCCTCCGTGTCCAACTGCTCGCTGTCGACGACATAACCAGAGCCCGGGAGTTGTCGGGCATCTTCGGAATCGCCGATGATGCTGATGGGTTCGAGCGCAGCCGCTTCCTCGGCGGATACGAACGTGGGTGCCAGACAGCCCGCGACTGCGAGCGAGACAAGCGAACGCTTATGCATTTATTGTTCTCCCGGAAGGGGGTGTGGTTGGGTTGGCAATCGGGGGAAGGAATTGCGAATAATTCGCGTTTGCGGATGCTACCTTCACCGCAAATGAGAATCAATCCTGATTGGCCTTGGATTGCCCTGCCCACACGGCCCGTGAGAGATCGGCGTGCGTCCAAAAGCGGGTAAAGAGGATAGCGGGAACGGGTTGGCCGTGCGGGTGGCGACCACCGCGGGGCCCAAAAATCCCTGCTCAGCCCGGACGGGCGTGTCGCGTAAGGAAGCGATCGAGACTGTTGGCGAATGCCTGCCGGTCGCCCTTGCTCATCGCCGGCGGGCCACCGGTCTGGATCCCGCTGGCGCGCAGCGTCTCCATGAAATCGCGCATATTGAGGCGGTCGCGGATCGTCTCGGGCGAGTAGCGCTCGCCGCGTGGATTGAGCGCATGGGCCCCCTTGTCCAGGACCTCCGCGGCCAGCGGGATATCACTCGTGATCACGAGGTCGCCGGGGGCGCAGCGACGTACGATCTCGTTGTCCGCGACATCGAACCCGGCCGCGACCTGTACCGAGTTGATAAAGCGCGAAGCGGGCGTGCGTATGGGCTGATTCGCCACCAGCGTGAGCGCGATCTCCCGGCGTTCGGCCGCGCGGAAGAGGATCTCCCGTATGGCGACGGGGCATGCATCCGCATCAACCCACACCTGCATAATCCGCTCCCGCGCAAAGGGCCGCGATAACCGCCCCGCGCCCCGGCATCATCCGATGGATGCTGAGACGACCCGTTCCGGCCGCCTGCCCAGGGTCGTTCTCAGTCGGTGGTCGCCGCGCGGGCGAAATTCGCCAGCGCCTTCTCGATCGTGCCGATCACCTCCTCGCAGCCCTCGATCCCGTGACGTTGCGCGAGGTAGCGCGGATTGTTGTACGCGAGGAATACCTCGCCGTTATCGTCTTCCCAGATCAGGGCCTTCTGCGGCAGATCGATGGCCGCCGTTCGCCCGCAGCGCATCAAGGGCGTGCCGACCTTCGGGTTACCGAATATCACCAGTTCGGTCGGACCGAGTTCCTGCCCGACCTCCCGGGCACCCGCGGCGTGGTCCACCCGCCGGAAGATCGTCATGCCCTTGTCCTCGAGGGCGGCCACGAGTCGATCCGCCGTCGTCTCGACATCGTGCGCACTTTTCAGTGTAACCATGCCCTCGCCCGCCCACGCAGCGGGCGCGAGGAGAAGGGCCAGGGCCAGTCCGATCCACGATCCGCGCATGATTCCACTCCTGTGCGTTTGGCTTGATGTGCCGGGTTGCGCATCCCGGACACGGGTCTTTGGTCTCACTCAGCGATTGTGGCCCGGATCCGCCGCCGATGCATCCGGATCAGCGCCATACGCGCGCAGCAGTTGGCGCTGGATACGGTTATTCCAGTCCTGGACGATCACCTGCGACCGGAACAGGGCCCCCAGTTCGAGTATGAGCACGGCCAGGATCGGCCCGAGTCCAGCGAGCACGTGACCTTCGACCATGAGTCCGATACCGGCCGCCACCAGTCCGACATCCAGCAGCCCGCGACCATGGCGGCCCAGGTAAAAATGGTGCAACCCGACGATGAAAAACCAGTTGAGCACGGCATAGGTATCGGGATCTTTCAGGCGGCGCCGCGCTTCCCGATGAAACGCCGCCCGCTCCTGGTCGGGCAATCCGGCCGCCGCGGCGCGCAGGCGGTCTTCCTCGGCCTCGACGGCGCGCCAATCAAGCATGGAGCCCCCGTTCCGGTACGGGTTCCAGGCATTTGCAGACACTGTCGCGCGCGCGGCAGCGCCGGATCCGACGCCAGGCCATGACCGCACCCCGGCGCAGACCGAAGCGGGTGATCGCCTCTTCGGCGTAGGCGGAGCAGCTCGGTTCAAAATTGCAGTCGATCCCGAACCAGCGCTGGCCGCCGCCACTTTTCCTGTAGGCCTCGATGGCCCGCAGCACGCCGCGCCGCGGCCGAATCACACGCGCGCAATATCGCCTGGCGCCGTTCATGAATCCCCGGTATGTCATCGGCCCACGGTGACGATCATCGCCTCGCGTTGCCAGAACAGCCAGAAACGTTTCTGTTCCAGGACCTGGAACACGACCTGCCAGCCCTCGGCAGCCAGCGCGTTGAGCTCCGCCTCGATCTTCTTCATCGGCAGGCCGGACGAGCCGAGCAACAGCGTCCCGCAGCCGCCCTCGGCGATATGTACGACCCGGTATTCGGTGAAACGGCTCTCGGTCATCCGGATGGCTCCTGTGAGGGGATGGTCACGGCCATATTGAGCTGGTCGATCAACATGCCCCACCCGGCCAGTGCGTGTCCAGCGGGCGCGAATCGGGGCGTGACGGATGTCTCCGCCCGCAGACTTGTGCACAATCCGCCCTGCGGAGCGCGGCGGCTTCAGTCCTGCCCAGCGGTCGGGTGAGTACTGATCCGGCCGGAAGATCAGTATAATCGGCCCCTCAGCCAACGCGCGCCGCTGCGGGATCCGCGATGGTCAGGCGTGTTCGTCCGTCCCGAAGCCGGCACCCGCGCCCTCCGGCCTCCCGGCCGGTCGTACCGCTGCGGCCCGCTGAGCCCCGTGCAAATGCAACCAGCAACCGCATCCCACCGCCAGCCCGGGGAGATCGATGACGTCCAGTGCCGCCGAGGTCTCCGTCCTGTTCGCCGATATCGGCGACAGCACGTCCCTGTATGAGACCCTGGGGGACAGCGAGGCGCATCAAATCGTTACCCGGGTACTGGAGACCCTTTCCGGGGTCGCGCGAATACACGGCGGAATTGTCGTCAAGGAAATCGGCGACGAGATCATGGTGATGTTCGATACGGCCGATGCCGCCGCGGCGGCGGCCTGCGACATGCACGAGGCCCTCGAAGACCGTAACGAGCATGACCCGGCAAGGACCGCGGTATCCGTCCGGATCGGATTCTTTCACGGCCCGATCATCGCCGACACCGAGGATATCTACGGCGACACGGTCAACATCGCCGCCCGCATGGTCCAGCAGGCCAAGGCCCGCCAGACCGTGCTGCCCCGCTCCACCGCAGGGATGCTCGCGGACGCATTCCGGCGCAGCACGCGTTTCATCGATTACGCCACCATCCGTGGCAAGGGTGAGGTGGAACTGGTCGAACTGCTCTGGGAGCATGACGATCTGACCCTTATGGCGGGCAGGGATCAGGTACTGGATCCCTCGGGAAGCGCGGCGGAGCGGCTGCGCGTGCGTTACGGGGAATGCGAGGTCGTGCTCGATGCCAGTCGCACGGCCCTTGTCCTTGGCCGCAACCGCGTGTGCAATCTGCGGATCGACGAACCGCTGGCCTCCCGCCAGCATATTCGCATCGAGCGCCGGAACGATCGTTTTTTTCTGGTCGACCAGAGTACCAACGGCACGTGGCTGCAGCAGGCGGACGGCAGCGAGCATTTCATCCGGCGTTCGGAACATCCATTGATCGGTGCCGGACGGATCAGTCTGGGCCGTCGCCTGGATGACGAGCATACAAAGGCCGTGGAATTCGTGGTCGAGCCCGCCTGAGCGACTGGACGGACAACCGGCGATACGACGGAGGCCAACGGGCCATGCGTCCGCATCATTCATCGACATCCCGGACACCATGCGCGCGCTGAGGCGACTGCCCGGTGCCCCGGCCGCAGTGGCGCTGCTGATGCTTGTCGTCAGCGGTTGCAGCGGTATTGGTGCCGTCGTCGATCAGACCATCCTCCCGGCAACCGAGTCGCCCGGTGAACGCTGGCATATGGCGCTGAAGATGCTGGGGAGTGGCGAGGAGCGGCAGGCGGAAGAACTGTTCGAGGACCTGCGGGATACACCCGGCTATGCGGAGCGGTCAAAGCATATGCTCGAGCAGATCCGTCGGCCGATCCACCGTTACTTCCCGGACGATCATTTCAATGTCCGGCTGCGTGCGGGACAGACACTTTCGGCTCTCAGCCGCCATTACCTGGACGACCCACTCAAGTTTTTCGCCCTTGCCCGCTACAACGGCATAGCCGCGCCGAACCGGGTCGCCGCAGGCCAACTGATCCGCATCCCGCTGACCGAGCATGCAAGCGGGGTGCGCATCGCGGAGATGGGGTCGCCGGACGCCGACGACCCGATCGATGACTCATCCGGGATCGATGAGCCATCCGGGATCGACGACTCCGCCGGGACCGTGGACACCAGGACGCCTGTATCGCGTACCGCCGAAGGCGACGGGGACAGTGACGACGACGGGTCGACCGCCGATGAACAGACCGATACGGGCGCCCCGTTGTCGGACTCCGACCGCGCCCTGATCCGCCGCTATTACCGCAAGGCGACGATCGCCTTTCAGCAACAGGATCTCGATCGGACACTGTGGTACTGCGGACGCGTGCTGGAGATGGATACCGACCACCAGCACTGCCTCAGCTACCGTGACCGGGCCGAGGCGCTGCAGCAGCAACTGGATCGAATCCAGCGCGAGGAGAAAACCGCCACCGGTGAGTGATCCCGAGCCGGGTCCGCCGATCCCTACGCCGCTCACATCACGGGCGGTCGATGCTGCATCGCCGGTAGAAAGAAGATCCGAGCGCTTTCTGCTCAGTCACGTCCGCGATCGGGTTCGTTGACGACCGTGGTGGCGTCATCATCATCCGTATCGTCGATACCGCGCGCGCCGCCATCGTCCGTTCTTTCGACGCCACCCGGGCGCGGCGTGCGATCGTCCTCGCTCCCGCCGGCACCGGGGTAGGACCACAGGGTCCCGTCCGGATCCCGTTCGACCCGCTCCGCCATTTCATTGAACGCGCGATACAGCACGCCGAACTCATCCCGCCGCGTCACCGATATCCGCGTCGCCGTGTCACCGGCGGCCAGATCCGCCATCGCCCGCCGCACCCGCTCGATCGGCCTCCCGATCAGGCTGCCGAACAGATACAGGAGGCCGATCACACTCGTGATCGTGATCGCCGCCTGGGCGGCCAGAAGCCAACGCGTGCGGGCCATGACGCTGTCGAGGCCGGAACGCGGCAGACCCAGGTGCACCATCCCCACCCGCTGATCCTGGAACCGGGACGGCGCCGAGAAATTCAGGGCACTTTCCCCGTCCGGCAACGTGACCCGCGCGACTTCCGTGCCCGAAACCGAGCGCGCTTCGCGGACCTCGCCTGGCAGAGCGAGCGGAGCGCCCACCCGGGAGGGATCCGTCGCGGCCCGCACGATCCCGCTGCGGTCGCTCACGATCAGGTAATGGAAGGTCTCGCGCCGGTTGGCGTCCTCGACGATCGCCTGCAGGGTCGTCCAGTCCTCGCTCAGCAGTGGCGTCGCCACGTCGAACGCGACATAACGGGCCAGTGAACTGCCGGAGTCGAGGATGACGCGTGAGATTTCTTCGCGCTGCAGGTGGTACACCGACAGCGCCGTCACCACCATGACCACCGTGAGAATGAGGCCCATGCCGCCGGCCCACTGTACTTTCAGCGGGATCCGACGGTTGCGCCTGCGCTCGACCTCATGCTCGGCGAGCGCGTCGTACTCCTTCGTCAGTGCGGCCGCCAGATGGGCACCGGACTGGAACCTTCTTCCCGGCTCCTTGTTCAGCAGGCGGCCCACGATGCGGGCGGTGCCGACCGGCGTCTCCGGCGCCAGCTTGCGGATCGGCTGCGGATCCTTCGTCGTGATCTGCAGCAACAGGGCCGTGGTATTGCGCGCATCGAACGGACACTTGCCGCCGAGCATCTCGTAGAGAATCACCCCCAGCGAGAACAGGTCCGAGCGCGGACCCACCTCGCCACCCGCCGCCTGCTCCGGGGACATATACCGGGGCGTGCCGATGATCGCGCCCGTGCGGGTACGCTCCGCGTCGTCAGTCGCATCGATATGGGCGATCCCGAAATCGACCAGCTTCACGCGCCCTGCATCGGCCGTGAACAGCACGTTGCTCGGCTTGATATCGCGGTGTACCACCCCGTTGCGGTGGGCGAAGTCGAGCGCATCGGCGATCTGCTGGGCAATCGAAACGGCCTCGCGTGAGCTGAACCGCCGCCCGCTCCGCAGGCGTCTGGACAGCGGCTCGCCCTCGACGCACTCCATGGCGATGTACGGGGTCCCGTCGACCTCGCCGACGTCGAACACGGTGACGATATTCGGGTGAACCAGCGCCCCGGCCGAGCGCGCTTCGCGGAGAAAACGCGCCACATAGGCGCTGTCGGCGAGCAGTTCGTCGCGCAGGACCTTGATCGCCACGGTACGGCCGATATCGGGATCGTGCGCCCGATATACGCGCGACATCGCGCCCTCGCCCAGGAGGGCGACGACTTCGTACCGACCGATCAGATCGCCCCTTTCAAAAGATGGCGGCATCGCGGATCCAGGGCGGGTGGGAGTGACCCGGGGCTATTGGAAGCTATCCCGTGCCCCGAGGCCTGTCAAACCGGGTCATCCGGTAAACGGCCTCGCGCAGTCCGCGCGCTCCACGGTCGACAAGCTGTGGGTTCTCGGCCGTGACATCGCGCCGATCGAGGCATTCGACCGCGAACCAGGGCTGCGCGCGCAGCTCGGCCTCGGTCACCGGGAACGGCGGCCCATCCATGTCGGCGGGATCGTATTCGAACGCGATCAGCAGCCCCTGCGCCCCCGGCGCCACACACCGCGCGAGATGAGCCAGATAGTCGGGGCGCATCGATTCGGGCAGTGCGACCAGCGCCGCGCGATCGTAGAAACAGTCCGGGGCGATATCGGGCCGAAAGGCGAAAAAATCCCCGGGCACCAGATGAACCCCCGCACCGACGAGCTCAACGAGGCCATCTGTGCGCTCGCGCTCACGCGGATCAACGCCCCACTCACGGAAGAAGGCCTCCACGGCCCGGCGTTCCAGTTCGACACCGGTGACCGTGTGGCCCCGCTCCGCAAGCCAGCGCATATCGAGCGTTTTGCCGCACAGCGGTACCAGGACCGTCGCCGCCCCGCCCGCCACCGCTGGCCAGAATCGCTCCAGCGCCGGATGAACGTCGTCGCGGTGGAAACCGATTTCGCCGTTTTGCCAGCGATCACGCCAGAAGCCGGGTTTCATGGTGTCTCGAGCTCCCCCTGTTTGCGCGTCCATGCCCACTGGATCGCGGACAACGAAGCGGATGCGCATGGTACCGGTTTGCGGCGCGCGAGGCCCCGATTTCGCCGCCACTCCCGGCCCTCCGCAGCCACACCGCCCTTGCTGCGCTCAGGCGGAATCCGGCGCGGAGCGTGTGAACCATTCCCCAATCCGCGAACATGGCCCTCGCCGGGCCGCCTCTCCGGTCTTGGCCGTCCGGCCAAGCGGGCGTATGCTACGGCGCCTGTCGCGGCGGCAGCCGGTGCCGCGAACAGACGGACTGTCCTGCCCGGCTGGCGGAGTGATCACTTGAAACGTTATTCGTGCGCGGCCATCGCCGCCGTACTCGTCCTCACGACGAGCGCCGCCTTCGGCGCGACCCGCTACGTCACCGACGAGCTGCGGATCAGTGTGCGCACCGGGGCCGGCACCCAGTACCGGATCATCGAGGTGATCGGCTCCGGCACCCGGCTGGAAACGCTGGAGACGTCCGGCGAGTGGGCCCGGGTCCGCACCGCCAACAACGAAACCGGCTGGGTGCGTTCGCAGTACCTGACCGAGCAGCCGATTGCCGCCGACCGTCTGGAAACGGTGCGTGCCGACCTTCAGGACGCGAATGAGCGCATCGCCGAGCTCGAGGAAACGCTCGAACAGACCCGCACGGATCACGAATCCGCGCAGGAGCGCATCGAGAGCCTGACCGCGGAGAAGGAATCACTCGAGGCCCGCCTTGAAGAAGCGGAGCGGGGCCTTGAGCTGAGCGGCGAAAACGAGCGCCTGCGGGAACGCAACGATGAACTTGCGCAGCGCGTCGAGAGCCTGCGCGCGGAGACCGAGGCACTGGCCGAACGGGGTCGCCGTGAATGGTTCATGATCGGTGCCGGCGTGCTGTTCGGCGGCATTCTCTTCGGGATTATCGTGACGCGCATTCCGTGGCGCCGCCGCAAAGATCGGATGTTCTGAGCAGCGCGCACCCGCGCGCTGCGACACATGAACCGCCACATTACTCCGCGATTACGGCTGTGTAACGTCGCTCCATCACCGTTCGCTGCGTGAAATTCTTCACAGTCCGGATGGTCGGTTTCCTGTCACGGTGCCGACGTATCCGGGCGCGGCCGTTCGCCCCTCCCCGTACGCCTCGGGCCCGCCCGGATACCCCCTGTTCCCCCGCAAGGAGGTTGTCATGAAGTCCAGTCGCATCACCATCGCGGCAGTCACGCTCGTTCTGGCGGCACCAACGATCGCGAACGCAGCCGAACTCGAAGCCGACCGGTTCTACGCGGGCGGCGGGATCAGTACCAATGATCTCCATGGTGAAGATTCCACCGGCGCCCAGGTGTTTGTGGGTTACGAACTCCCGTTCAGTCTCGGCCAGGCGGACACGGCGCTCGAGGTCGGCTACCAGGATGCCGGTGATTTCGACCGACCCAGACGCGGTTTCCGGGGCGATGAGAACATCTCCGGCCTCTGGACCACCGGCGTGGCCAGCCTCCCGGTCGCGGATAATGTCGATCTGGTTGGCCGCTTCGGGGCTGATTTCGGCGACGATGACGGTCTCATGGCCGGTGGCGGCGTCGGCATCGATCTGGCACCGCGCGTACAGCTCCGTGGTGAGTACGTGATCCGTGATCTCACCGAATCACTGCAGGCGAACGTCCTCTATCGATTCTGACGACAACCGTCGATCGCCGTTGCCGCAAGGTCGAAGGTCCGGGGGCTATCCGTGGGGCGGATCCTGCCCCGCGATCGTCCCCGCGTATCCGGCCGGCACATTCAAAGACCGGAAGGCCTTCCCCATAGCAACCGACGTCCGGAATCGGCGCACATTCGGGTCATCGAAGAACAGCTTCCGGGTGACCGCCTCGAAATCATCCATATCCCGCGCAACGGCGACAATCACGAAATCCCCTTCGCCCGTCACGTAGTAACCCTGCTGGACCTGCGGTTCCGCGATCACCTTCCGTCGAAAGGCATCGATCTGGTCCGCGCTTTCGCGTTCGAGTTCCACGATCACCACGAACGTCATGGGCAGGCCAACGGCAGCCGGGTCTACGACCGCGACCTCGCGCTCGATCACCCTCGCTTCGCGCAACCGCTTGATCCGGCGCTGGACGGCTGGCGCGGAGAGCGCGACCTCACCGGCAAGGGTTTCCAGTGACTGGCGCGCATCCCGCTGGAGCAGATCGAGCAACTGCCGATCTTTCGTATCGAGTTCCAATCGCCCCATAACAAACTCCATACCCATTCTGATGCAATCAAATTAATCCATGCTCTGATTACAAGCAAAAACGAGTAACGACATCCTGCTATCGTCATGTTGTACCGACATCGGGGGCGCGCATGGACGTTCTGCAGAATCCTTTCCGGGGCCCGGGACTGCCGCAATCGGTGGGGCTCGCTGAGGGGGACGTGAGCGTCGACCCCACGGAACCACTGACACTGCTGACCCGTTGCCCGGCCGCGATGCCGACGCCGTTGCAGGAATACCCTGATCCGGCCAGGCAATTCGGCGTCGACTCCCTCCTGCTCAAGGACGAGCGCGCGCGCATGGGGCTCGGCAGCTTCAAAGCGCTCGGTGCGGCCTACGTGATCGCGCGCGAGGCAGCGCTGCGGATGGACGGACCGGATGCCCCGGCCGATCGCGACCGCATGGCCCACGCGCTGGACGGCTCGGTGTACGCCTGCGCCAGCGCCGGGAATCATGGCCTCTCGGTCGCGGCCGGCGCACGCCTGTTCGGCGCCACCGCGGTGATCTATCTGGCCGACTCGGTGCCGGAGGCATTCGCCGATCGCCTGCGCCGCTTCGATGCCGAGGTCGTTCGCCCCGGCGGCGACTATGGGCATGCCATGGCCACGGTTGCGGCTGATGCCGAACGCAAAGGCTGGACGCTGTTGTCCGATTCCTCGTGGCCCGGCTACATCGACCTTCCGCGTCGAGTCATGGAGGGCTATCTGGTCATGGGCACGGAGGTGGTCGAAGCCATGGAAAGACCACCGACGCACATCTTCCTGCAGGCCGGTGTCGGCGGCCTCGCCGCGGCGATGACCGCCCTGTTCCGCGATCGCTGGGGCGATACCCCGGCCATCGTGATCGTCGAACCGGATCGCGCGCCCGCGCTGATCGAAAGCATCCGCGCCGGTCACCCCGTAGCGACGAACGGCGCAGAGTCGAATATGGGTCGGCTCGACTGCAAAGAGCCGTCACACCTCGCGCTGGGCGCACTCGCACGGGGCGCGGACCATTTCGTGACGATCACCGACGACCAGGCGGCGGCGACCGCCACCCACCTTGCGACCCGGGGTTTCGACACGACGCCCTCCGGTGCCGCCGGCGTCGCGGCGCTGCAGCATGCCGATGGGCAACGCGGCGTTTTGGGTCTGACGCCCGAAAGCCGGATACTGGCGTTCATCTCCGAGGGCCGGGAGGACGCATGAGCGGTGCGCCGACGCCACGGGTCGACCTGCGGGAACTCGAATCGCTGCGCCACGCCCTGCACCGCGCACCCGAGACCGGATTCGAGGTGTCCGCCACCGCGGCGACGCTCGCCGAGCGTCTGCGCACGGCGGGCCTCGCGGTGACGACCGGGGTCGGCGGCAGCGGCGTGGTCGCCGCCTTGCAGCGAGGTCAGGGCAACGCGGCGATCGGCCTGCGCGCGGACATGGATGCACTGCCGATCACGGAGCGGACCGAGTGCGCCCACCGCTCCACGGTCGAAGGGAAATTCCACGGATGCGGCCACGATGGCCACGCCACGATGCTGCTCGGCGCCGCCCAGGCGCTGGCCGCGGAAGGCGGTTTCGAGGGCACGGTGTATTTCGTTTTCCAGCCGGACGAGGAAAACGGCCGCGGGGCACAGGCCATGATCGACGATGGCCTGTTCAAACGGTTCCCGATGGACGCGATCTTCGGCCTGCACAATCTCCCGGGCCTGCCGGTCGGTGCGTTCGCTACACGCACCGGCGCGTTCACCGCTTTCGAGGAGATATTCACGATCGAAGTCGAAGGACGCGGGGGCCACGCCTCGAGCCCCCAGCATGCGATCGACCCGCTCGTCATCGGTTCGGAGATCGTGCTGGCGCTGCAGACGATCGTCTCCCGCGCCCTGTCGCCGGGGGATTTCGGCGTGGTCTCGGCCACCGAGTTCATCACCGACGGCGCCCGCAACATCCTGCCCGGCACCGTGACCATCCGCGGCGACACGCGCGGTTACGACGATGCGGTCAGCGCGACCATCGAGCAGCGCATGCGCGCGCTCGTCGAGGGCATCGCCACCGCGCATGGCGCCCGCGCGAACCTGCGCTACGAGCGCGAGTTCGAACCGACCATCAACACCGCCACCGAAGTGCAGCAGGCCGCCGGCGCGGCCCGCGGGATAGCGGGGGCACAGGTCGACGACGCCCACGCCCCGATGGGGTTTTCCGAGGATTTCGCGCGCTTCCTGCGCCATCGACCGGGCTGCTTCATGCTCCTGGGCAACGGCACCGAGGGCCCGCATGGCGCGCCCCTGCACAACCCGCGCTACGACTTCAACGACACCGCCATGGCCTGGGGCATCGAATACTGGACCCGGCTCGTGCGCGCGCGGCTCGCACCATGACGGCGGCGACCTGCGAGCGCGGCCTGCCGCCCGCCGAGTTCGAAGCGCGTCTGGCGCGGGCACAGCGCGGCATGGCCACCGCCGGCCTCGACGCGCTGCTCCTGACCACCGAACCGGAGGTGCGCTGGTTCAGCGGCTTCCTGACCGAATTCTGGCAGAGCCCGACCCGTCCATGGTTCCTGGTCGTCCCGCGTGACGGCAAACCGATCGCCGTGATCCCCGGCATCGGCGCCCCGCTCATGGCCCGCACCTGGATCGACGACATCCGCACCTGGCCTTCCCCGCAGCCGGACGATGAAGGCGTTTCGCGGCTGGCCGAGGCGCTGCGCGATGCCGGCGCGGGCGCCGGACGCATCGGCCTGCCGATGGGCCCCGAGACCATGCTGCGCATGCCGCTCAATGACTACCGGCAGCTCCAGTATCAACTGCCGGCGGCAGAGCCCGTCGATGCCAGTGCCCTGATGCGGGAACTGCGGATGATCAAATCGGAACGGGAGATCGCGAAGATCGCCCATATCTGCGAAATCGCTTCCAATGCCTTTGCCGAGGTACCGCAACTCGTCGCTCTGGGACAGCCGCTGACGGAAACGTTCCGCGCCTTCCGGATGGCGCTGCTGCGCAATGGCGCCGACAACGTCCCGTACCTGGTGGGCGCGTCCGCCCCCGGCGGTTACGAGGACGTCATCACGCCACCGGGAGAGGATCCGCTCAGCGACGGCGATATCCTGATGATGGACACCGGCGCACTGTTCGATGGCTACTTCTGCGATTTCGACCGCAACTGGGCAATCGGCCAAGCGGACGACGACACCCGACGCGCCTACGACACGCTCTACCGAGCCACCGATGCCGGTCAGGCGGCGGCGCGGCCCGGTTCGACCTGCGCCGATCTGTTCCATGCGATGCGCGACGTCATCGTGGCCGACGGCTACGAGTGCGGCAATGTCGGACGCCTCGGTCACGGCCTCGGCATGCAGCTCACCGAGTGGCCATCGCATACGCCGGACGACCGGACGGTCCTGCAACCCGGTATGGTCCTGACGCTCGAGCCGGGTCTCGGAATCGGCCCGGGACGGAGCATGGTGCACGAGGAGAACATCGTCATTCGCGAAAGCGGCGCCGAACTGCTCTCCAGGCGAGCAGCCCCCGAACTGCCCGTCATCGACTGACCCGCATCGCCCCGGAGGCAACCCGTTATGCGACTGGATTACGAACTCGATGGTGGTGCCGGGTACCGCACCCGGCTCGGGCTGATCGTCCTGCACGTCGATGAGACCGTCGAACCCGAATTCCACCGCCTCATCGACCACGACGGGGTCGCCGTGTACTGCACGCGCATACGCAGTGGCACCGAAGCGACGGCTGACAGCCTGCAGGACATGGCCGCACGAATCCCCGAGGCGGCGCGCATGCTGCCACCGGCCAGCCCGATGGATGTGGTCGGCTACGCCTGTACCTCGGGAGCAACGCTGATCGGTCCCGATGCGGTCGCAGGCTCGATCCGCGATGCCCGACCGACGGATCATCCGGGCCACTTCGGCGAGAGCGGCGTGACCGATCCGCTCACGGCCCTCAAGGCCGCCTGTCACGCCCTGGGCGTCCACCGACCGGCGTTTGTCAGCCCTTACATCGCAGAGGTCTCCTCCGCGGTGCGAAACGCACTGGAAGCCGATGGCCTGAGCCTGAGCACGGTCGGTTCGTTCGAGCAGTCCGAAGAACACACGGTCGCCCGGATCCGCCCGGCATCCATGCTCGAGGCGATTCTGCGCGTCGGTCGGGCAGCAGCCTGTGACGGCGTAATCGTCTCCTGCACCAACGCCCGCACGCTAGACGTGCTGGCCCACGCAGAGGCAGAGCTCGAGCGGCCGGTCATCTCCAGCAACCAGGCCCTCGCCTGGCATATGCTGCGCCTGGCCGGCATCCGCGACCATGGCCACGGGGCGGGGTCGCTGTTCTCGGTCTGAATGCACCCGGGAACGGCGACCGGGATTACCGCTGACGCAGGTTGGGTTGAGCGAAGCGATACCCAACAAGTCGAGGTCACGGCGTTCGATCAGCGTGATCGCGGCCGCGATGGGTCGCGCATGATGTTGGGTTTCCTTCGTCAACCCAACCTACGGGCTGCCTCCTTTCGGTCGCAGGCCGACCCACGGCTCACGTTGTTACGCCTTTGGCCGGCAATGCGCGCGTTCGCTTCGCGAAAACGCGCCTACGAAACGCCGGACTTGCGAATGTCGTAGGCGCGTCTTCGCCGAAGGCGAATGCGCGCATGTTGCCTAATGGCTCATAAGGACCGGCACGGTCATGTGCTTGAGGATGTTGCGCGTGACGCCGCCGAGGGCCATCTCGCGCAATCTTCCATGGCCATATCCGCCCATGACCAGCAGGTCGCAGTCACGGTCGGAGATCCGCGAAAGGATCGTATCCGCCGTGCCCATATCACGCGCCTCGACCGCTTTGACGTCGACCTTGATGTCATGACGTGACAGATGCAGCGCGATATCGGCCCCGGGTTCATCGCCGTGATGGCGTACCCCCTTCTCCGGATTCACCGCAACCACCTCGACCTGACGCGCCCGCTCAAGCATCGGTATGGCATCGTTGACGGCGCGCGCCGACTCGCGGCCGGCATCCCAGGCGACCATTACGTTGTGGCCGAAATCGGCCCCGCCCTTACGCCCCTGACCGGGCGCACCGATATAGGGGATCACGAGCACCGGGCGGCCGGAAGCGAACAGCACATCCTCCACGATCCGGGGCCCGCCGGCCGGGATTTCGTCCGGATCGTTCTGACCGAGGATCGCCAGATCCGAATAGCGCGCATGCAGGGCGATCTGCTCCCCGATTCTATTGACATAGACATGAACGCTTCGGGTTTCGTAACCGATACCGGCACGCTCCGCTTTCTCGCGGAAATGCGCGAGTGCGCTCTGCGCGTACTCGGCGGCTTTGCTCTTCTGTTGCTCGATCAGGTCGGTCGGCCACTCGGCCCAGCCCTCGATGTGGATCTGGCCGATGCAGTACAGGGCGGTGAGATGGGCCTCGTGCTCACGGGCGAGCGCGATCGCCGCATCCTCGCGTCCAGCGCAGGCGCGCGTGCTGTCGATGTGCAGCAGGATATTTTTCAGTGCCATAACGTGTCTCCTGGCGTGTTCAGTCCGATCCGTCCCTTCGGGGCGGGAAATCGCGTCCGTATGCTCACTATAGGCACCATTCCGTGACGCGACTTGACCCTGATCAAGCCATTCGATCAGGCGACGGTGGATCTTCATGTGCCAGCGCGTTCAGCCACCGCACGGATCACGGCCTGAAACTCAGGCTTTCTCCGGTTTGTGCTATGCGCGTACCGGCCGTGCCGTCGACAAGCCCGCTGGCGTCGTCGAGGCGGCCAATCGCGGCGAACGAGCCGCCGCCCTCGACAAACTCGCAGGCCGCCGCCACTTTCGGCCCCATCGAGCCCGCCGGCAAATCAAGGCCACGGAGATCAGCCGGCGATGCGCTCGCGATGGCACGCTGATCCGGCGTGTTCCAGTCCACGTAGACCGCATCCACATCCGTCAGCATCAGGAACGCGTCGGCCTCCAGCTGCCTTGCGAGCAGGCCCGCGGCGTGATCCTTGTCGATCACGGCCTCGATGCCGACGATATCTCCGGATGGCACGCGAATGACCGGGATACCGCCGCCCCCCGCACAGACCACGAGCACCCCGGCGTTCACCAGGGTACGGATGGTGTTGATCTCGATAATGCGCCGCGGGCGTGGCGACGGAACGACGCGACGGTACCCGTCACCATCCGGCTCCACCGACCACCCGCGCTGCTCCGCGAGTTCGCGCGCGACCGACTCTTCATAGACCGGGCCGATCGGCTTGGTCGGCCGCTCGAATGCCGGGTCGTTTTCATCCACTTCGATGCGGGTCAGCAGCGTGGCTACATCGCGCTGCTCGAGTTCATTGGCGAACGCCTGCTCGAGCATGTACCCGATCATACCCTCGCTTTCGGCACCGAGTACGTCCAGGGGGTATTGCTTGACGTCGGTATAGGCCGCCGACTGCAGTGCGAGCAGGCCGACCTGGGGACCGTTGCCGTGGGTGATGACGAGTTCATGATCACGGGCGAGCGGCGCGATGGCCTGCGCCGCCCGTTCGATGTTGCGCTGCTGCAGTTCCGCCTCCAGCGGTTCACCGCGGCGCAGCAGCGCGTTGCCTCCCAGTGCGATTACGATTCGCATAGCGACTCAGGTCCCGATCGTCGCGACGAGGACCGCCTTGATCGTGTGCATGCGATTCTCGGCCTGATCGAAAACGACCGACACATCGGATTCGAACACCTCTTCCGTCACCTCCATCGCATCCAGGCCGAACTGTTTCTTGATGTTCGCCCCGATTTCGGTCTCCGCGTTGTGGAAAGCTGGCAGGCAGTGCAGGAACTTCGTTGCCGGGTTGCCCGTTCTGCCCATCATCGCGCTGTCGACCTGGTACGGTTTCATCAGGTTGATCCGCCGCTCCCACTCACTCTCCGGGTCGCCCATCGACAGCCACACATCGGTGTAGATGAAATCGACGCCCTTGACCCCTTCCCCGATATCATCCGTGAGCGTGATCCGCGCACCGCTTTGTTCGGCGAGCCCGCGGGCGTAGTCCATGACATCCTGCTCCGGCCAGGTGTCCTTCGGCCCCAGCAGGCGGACATCCATGCCCATCTTTGCGGCCCCGATCAGCAGGGAGTCGCCCATGTTGCTGCCGGTGTCACCGACGAAACAGAACGAAATCTCCGGCAGGCGCCGGCCGGTATGCTCCTGCATGGTCAGGAAGTCAGCGAGGATCTGGGTGGGATGGAATTCATCGGTCAGGCCGTTGTACACCGGGACACTCGCATAGTCTGCGAGGGTCTGCACGGTGGTCTGACTGAAGCCGCGATACTCGATGGCGTCGTAGATGCGATCAAGCACCCGTGCGGTGTCTTTCGCGGTCTCCTTGTGGCCCAGATGAGTCCCACTCGGCCCCAGATACGTTGCATGCATGCCCTGATCGGCGGCGGCGATCTCGAAGCCGATACGCGTCCGGGTCGAGTCTTTCTCGAAAATCAGCGCGATATGCTTGCCGCTCAGCCGCGGCTGCTCCGTGCCCGCGTATTTCGCTGATTTGAGTTCGCCCGCCATTTTCAGAAGAAAGGCGATCTCCTGGTTCGAAAAATCCTTCAGGGTGAGGAAATTGCGGTTGTGCAGGTTATACGGCATGGATCACTACCTCGATCGCGATAAGGGCGCGCTCACACGGGATCACGGGCAATGGGACAGGTCATGCAGTGACCGCCGCCGCGGCCACGCCCCAGTTCGCTGCCCGGGATCTCGAGCACTTCGATGCCCGCCTCCCGCAGCGCCCGATTCGTGAATTCGTTCCGGTCATAGGCGATCACCCGGCCCGGTTCGATCGCCACGACGTTGTTGCCGTCATCCCACTGTTCGCGCTCGCGCTCAAAGGTATCGCCGCCGGTCGGCACCACGCGCAGGCGATCGATACCCAGGCACTCCGCCGCGATATCGAACAGCGTGCAATCCTCGTAACGCACATCAAGGTGGTGTGCGCCGGTCCCGGGACGGAGCGTGATGCACTGGATCTGTTCCGCGACCTCGACAAAACTGGTCGCGACCTCGCGATCACAAAGCGTGAACACCGTATCGAGGTGCATGGCGGCGCGCGATTTGGGCATCTGACACGCGATCACGCGCTCCGCCGCGCCGTTGCGGAAAAGGCTGCTCGCGACCTGCCCGACCGCCTGCGGCGTGGAACGCTCGCCCATGCCGATCAGCACATTGCCATTGCCGATCGGCATGACGTCTCCTCCCTCCAGGGTCGCCGCGCCATGGGCGACGTCCGGATCGCCCCACCAGATGCGGAAGTCGGAATCCCGGAAACGGGGATGGAAGGAGTACACCGCCGTGGTCAGGATCGTCTCCTGATGACGGGCCGGCCAGCGCATCGGATTGAGCGTCACGCCGCCGTAGATCCAGCAGCTCGTATCCCGGGTGAAGATCGTGTTGGGCAGCGGTGGCAGCACGAAGCCGTCGGGTCCGAGATAGCGACCGAACATCCCGTACGGCTCGAACGGCAGATCCCGCACGACAATGCCCCCGATCAGAAAATCGGCGAGGTCGGCCGCCGGCAGATCGTCCAGGAAAGCTCGCAGGTCAGAGACCATGCCTACGCCCACGTGATTCCACGTGATCTTGCGATCCAGGATCCACTGCCGGGCTTCGGGCTGCTCGAGCACTTCGCCGAGCATCGCCTGCAGGTCGAGCACCTCGACGCCGTTGTCCTCCAGCACCGAACGGAACTGATCGTGATCGCGGCGGGCCTCGTCGACCCAGTAGACATCGTCGAACAGCAGTTCGTCGCAATTGGCCGGGGTGAGGCGCCGGTGCGCCAGCCCGGGCGGACAGATCATGACCGTGCGCAGCCGGCCGACTTCGGAATGCACGCCAGGAACAGCTTGATCGATCATCGGATTCTCCGTGTCGTATACAGTGGCCGGTGCGGCGGAAGCGGCACCATCAGGCGCCGCTTTTCCGCACTTCGTCCACCGGGCGCCCTATCCCGTAGACCACCCCGAACAGGGCGGCGATGGAAAGGATCATGCCCACCCACCACGGGGCGCCGAATCCGACCGGCAACAGTCCGAGGACGATCGCGATACCGCCGACGACAAGGCCGTACGGCAACTGCGTGTTGGCATGCTCGGCGACGCCGCAATGCGACGTCGCCGCCGCCAGTACCGTCGTATCCGAGATCGGTGAGGTATGATCGCCCCACACAGCGCCTGCGAGCACGGAGGCCACGCTGGCGTGCAGGATCATCATGCCGGACTCGTTCGCCATACCGTCGTTGCCAAGAATGGCCCAAGTCAGCGGGATGGCGAGCGGCAGCAGGATTCCCATCGTGCCCCAGCTCGTGCCGGTGGCGAAGGCCGTGGCCGCGGCCAGCACGAACAGCAGCGCCGGCAGGATCCAGGTCGGGATCGCTTCGCCCAGCAGCTCGGCCAGGAATGCCGCGGCATCCAGCTCTTCAGTCACCGAGGACAGCGCCCAGGCCAGCGTCAGAATGATCAGGACGGTGAGCACCGAACGGATACCGGCCAGCCACGCCTCGACGGTCTCACCCAGCGAGAGCAGACCCTGGCCGACCGACAGGATGCCCGCGACCAGCACCGACAGCAGTGAGCCCCACAGCAATGCCGAGAACGAATCGGCGCTGCCGATGATATCCCCGACACTGTCGCCCTCGCCCGTGACGAACAGCGCGATGATGGTCACGCCCAGCAGTACCGCGACGGGCAACCAGGCGTTGATCGCCCTGTGGGCAATGCCCTCCTTCGCTTCCAGTCCTTCTTCCGACTCTTGGTCTCCGCCCCGCGCATCCTGCGGGCCATGTTCGAGGGCGTACTGCTGTGCACGGGCCATCGGCCCGAAATCGCGCGAAGTGCCCGCGAGCATCCACATGAAGATGAATGCGAGGATCGGGTAAAACATGTATGGGATCGCGCCCAGGAAGGTGCCGTACGCACTCTTGTCATAACCCTCGAGGCCGCTGGTCGCATCGCCGATCAATCCGACCTGAAAGCCGATCCACGTGGTCACCAGCGCAAGGGTCGCGATCGGTGCCGACGAGGTATCCACGTAATACGCGAGCTTTTCCCGTGATATCCGCAGACGATCCGTCATCGGACGGACTGCGTTGCCCGTCACCAGCAACGAGGCGTAGTCATCGAAAAAGATCGCCGTACCGACCCCGGCCGACGCCATTTCGCCACGCCGCCGGTTATTCGCCCAGTTGGTGAGCTTCTCGACGATCGCCAACGCCCCGCCATTGCGATAGATGATGCCGACCATGCCGCCGATCATCATCGTAAAGAGGATGATCGACATATGACCGGTACTGCCGTCCGGCGGTGCCAGCGCCTGCAGGACCCAGGTATCGAATACGTCGAGCAGCCCGGCCCAGATGCCGTACAGGCTCAACTCATTGGCGAACCACGCGCCCACCCAGATGCCAGCGGCCAGCGAGGGGATCACGCGCCGCGTCAGCAGCGCCAGGGCGATGGCGATAACGGGCGGAAGAATCGAGAGCCAACCTGGAACCGAATCGCCGGCGGCGCCAGCCTCCTGCGCAAGCACCGGCGATGCCCAAAGCAGAACGGCCATGGCAATCAACAACAGCGTCGATACGGATAACGCAGGGCGGAAGCGGCCGCCCGCTTTGAAACGGCGGGGAATCAGGGTTGGCATCAGGGACTCCTTTCAAAAGCCGAAAGATCGCATCATTACTATAGTTGCACGGAGCTGCGCTTACCGTATTGATCTGGATCAACGGAGACTCGATCGAGGTGGTCCGCCGATTATGCGGGAACGGCAGGAGCGTCCTGGTCGTCATGAAAATGACGTGAGTGGAAAACTGCCGCGCACCGCCCGCGTGAACCGGGCGATGCGCCATGGGTCATTCATTCACGGTGGATCAGGGCGTTACGGCGACCTTGAGCACACCGTCACGCTGCTGCGAGAACAGGTCATAGGCATCGACGATGTCATCCAGCCGATAACGGTGGGTGACCAGCGGTTCCAGGTCGACAGAGCCGCTGGCGATCACATTCATCAGTCGACGCATCCGTTCCTTGCCGCCCGGACACAGGGACGTGATGATTCGGTTGTCGCCGAGGCCCGCGTGAAAGGCATCGAGCGGGATTTTGAGATCCTGTGAATACACACCGAGGCTCGACAGCGTGCCGCCGGGCTTGAGTACCCGCAGGCAGTTCTCGAAGGTCTGCTGCAGCCCCAGTGCCTCGATCGCGACATCGACACCGCGCCCCTCGGTGATCCGCATGATCTCGTCAACGGGATCCACGCGATTGAAATCGACCGTGTAGTGGGCGCCCATGCGTTTCGAGATCTCGAGGCGCTCGGCCACCGAGTCGACCGTGATGATCGTCGTCGCACCCTTAAGTTTCGCGCCGGCGGTGGCACAGAGGCCAATCGGACCCTGGGCGAAAACGACCACCGTATCGCCGATGCGGATATTGCCGCTCTCGGCGCCGGCGAAGCCGGTGGACATGATGTCCGGGCACATCAACACCTGCTCATCGGTCAGACCATCCGGGACCGGCGACAGATTGGCCATCGCATCGGGGACACGCACGTACTCCGCCTGCGCCCCATCGATGGTATTGCCGAACCGCCAGCCGCCCAGCGGCTTGAGCCCGTGGGCGCAGCTCTGGCCGTCCTGGGAATGGAGTCCATCCAGGCAGGCATTGGAGTAGCCACTCGGACAGATCGCGCCCGCGATCACGCGCTGGCCTTCCTCGTAGCCGTGGACGTTGGCGCCGAGTTTCTCGATCACGCCCACCGGTTCGTGCCCGATCGTAAGCCCTTTCTCGACCGGGTACTCACCCTTGACGATATGGACGTCGGTACCGCAGATCGTCGTGGTCGTCACGCGCAGGAGCGCATCGTTGGGCCCGACATCCGGTACCGGTTTGTCCTCCAGTTCGATCCGTCCCGGTTCAATGAATACCGTCGCTTTCATGCAAACCTCCGCCTATGTACGCCGTCGATCCCGGTATCACCGTGGAGACGGTTCTACCCGCCGATTCGAATGCTGCACCAACCGTAGACCAGCACCCAGGGCACCGAAAGGGGGCCGAACCCCTCACGGATCGATCAGGCGACGTGGGAACCCACACGGACATGACCGGCGGCAGCTCGCTCCGATGCCACCCGTGTCCCGCTCAGCCGGACCGGGCGGAACAGGCGTCGGTATTCACTGGGGGAAAGCCCGGTTCGCCGCCGGAACAGACGCCGGAAGAACGAGGCATCCTCGTAACCGACGTCGACGCTGATCTCATCCACGGCTACCCGCTCACCCTCAAGCAGTCGCTTCGCGGCTTCAACGCGCAGATTCTGCACATGATCGATGAGCGTGCTCCCGGTCGCCGCCCTGAACCGTCGCTTGAACGTGCGTTCCGCGAGTCCCGACCGTTCGACCGCACGTTGCACGACATCCGGTTCACGGTAGTGTTCAGCCAGCCACTCCTGCGACGCGCGGATTACGGCATCGCCATGGGCGCGATCCCGACACAGCGGCATGAATGGCAACTGCCCTTCGCCGTGCCACTTCAGAAGATACACCTGCGCAATCCGGCTGGCCTCGCCGGGACTTCCGTAGCGGGCGATGATGTGCAGCGCGAGATCGTGCCATGAGGTGGTGCCGCCAGCGGTTACGATGCGGCCCTCGGGATCGGCAAACACGAGATTCGGTTCGGGCTGGAAATCGACGGCGGGATACAGACGCTCGAACAGGTCGGCGTAGGCCCAGTGCGAGGTCGCCGGGCAACCGTCGAGCAGACCGGTCTCCGCCAGCATGACCGCACCGGAACAGGCGGAATAGACCGCCGCCCCGGCCTCGTGGCGCCGACGGACCCACTCGATTACGCCAGGGTAGCGTCCGTGGATCGAGTCATCGGGGCCAAGCCAGAGTTCGGGCAGGATGACGACATCGGCGGCGGGATCGTCCGCGATCGCGGCATCCGGACTGACGGGCACGCCGTTGCCGCAGGTAAAACGCTGGCGCAGGGGCGAGACAATCCCCACGGAGAACAGGCGCTGCCCCGCCCCGCTGCGCGTGAGCTGTTGCCAGATCGTGCCGGCAACCGAGAGGACGTCGAGCATGCCGTAGAGGGCCGAACCGGCCGTTTGCGGTACCGCAACGAGCAGGACGCTCTCGGACTCCCGGGATCGCTGATTCACGGAATCCCCTCGCGTGGCACGAATGCCCCGCTTTCGTCCTGAATACCGCTTACCCTGAAAAAAAGCAAGGCCTATCGTGCGTGTCATGCGGTGCCACCAGGGCCATTTATCCGGGCGGCGTCGCAGCACCGGAGCGATCGCCATGTCGGCGGTCCCGGAACGCGATCCAGGCAACGAGGCTGAAACGATGAATACGCAATCCACCCCAACGATGAACGGCCTGAACGTCGATCAGATGACGCAGACGCTCGACGCACTGCGTGGCGACCCCACCCTCGCGGCATTCGAATTCCGCGCGACCAACCGCTGGGTCAACGGCGGTGAGAACCGCTCGACCATCCAGTCCTTTTACGGCGCCGGTCAGGAGGATACCTCACGCGAGGAGCCGTTCGTGTTCACCAACGGCGAGCCGCCCGTGCTGCTCGGCAACAACGAGGGCGCGAATCCCGTGGAGTTTCTGCTCCACGCGCTGGCCGGTTGCGTGACCACCACCACCGTCACGCATGCCACCGCGCGCGGTATTCCCATCCGTTCGATCGCGACCACATTGCGTGGAACGATCGATCTGCAGGGCATGCTCGCACTGGATCCAGACGTCCAGGCTGGCTACCAGGGCATCACGATCGATATGGAGATCGACGCGGACTGCAGCGATGAGGAGATCGAGGCTCTGCTCGAAACCGCCCGCGGGCATTCACCCGTGTGCACCACGGTCTGTCGGCCGGTACCGGTCAAGCTGAACCGGGTCCAGCGTCAGCAGGCCGCCGCGTGAAAGCCCTGAGGACAGTGCGGGCTGAACGTCATCCGCACTGATCGGACAAGCAGCGACAAGGTCCGTTCGGCTGAAAGGCCAACGGTCGATCATCAGCAACCCCGGCACACGGAGCGCGCGTGCGGTCCGTGTGCCAGCCAGGCGACCTCCATGAGGTCGTACCCGAGAGAAACGATGGACGCCCTGATCTACATTGCCAACGGTCTCTATCTATTGTCCTACGGCGTGCGGGATATTCTGTACCTGCGCCTGCTGACGGTGACGGCCGCGACCTGTCTGGCGGTGTACTTCGGCAGCCGCGCGCAGCCCCTGATGGAGGTGGTGTACTGGAACCTGCTGTTCGTATTGCTCAATACGATTCAGATCGGTCGAATCCTGCACGCACGGCGCCGCTTGAACACCGGACCGGTTCCTGCGGTGACGACCGGCGCGGCCGCCTGAGGGCGGCCGCGATCCACGCGCGGTTCAGTCATCATTTGCCTGCGAAGACGAACTGGTCAGCTGACCGCCGGAGATGCGGCCATCGCTCACCGCCGACAGGAACTCAGCGGTTATCTCCTGCTCCAGCGCGACGGCTTTCGCCGCCGGACAGAGCAGCGCGACCTCCAGTTGCATCTTGCCGATATCGGTGGTGGTGATCGTCACGACCGGCTCCGCGCCGCCCAGCGCAACCCCGAGGCGGCGTTCGGTTTTGGCACGCTGCGCGCGCGCCTCCGCCAGAAACGCGCTGCACACTTCCTCGGCGCGTTGCTGCAGGCACTGGACAGCGGCCACGGCATCGACCGGATTTTCCAGGGTGATGGCGAATCGATGCGATGCGAAATCGCGGCCGAGATTCTCCCGGTGCACCGGATGACTGAGGAAAACGCTGTTCGGCAGGATGAAGGTGCGGCCCGTGAACCCGTAGCCGTGCGCACCCGCTTCCCGCTCCAGCAGCGTCGTGGACAGCAGCGTGAGATCGGTCACTTCGCCACGCATGCCGTTGCATTCGATCCAGTCCCCGACCGAAAAGAGCTTGCCGGTCGTGCGCAACAGGAAACCGCTGACGCACATCAGCAGTTCTTTGGTAGCGATCACGATGGCGACCGTCACCGCGGTCAGGGAAAGCAGGACACTCTGGATCTGACCGATCCAGATCATGAACAGGCCCGCCACGAGCACAAGGCTGAGCCCGCTGCGCATGTAAAACAGATCCCGGCGGCGGCGCTCGTCCGGGACATTCTGCCGATGGGCAATCCGCCCGGCGATGACGGAGCGCGCCACCGCGATCGCGACGATCAGCACGGCCGTCACGAACAGCCTGACCACCAGCGGATCGGTGAACCATTGCTGCATAAGTCTGTGGCTCCGGGCTACAGCGAAGCGGAAGGAGTCATGCCTGCAGGCTACACCAGGCGACCAATCCGGGGCGACAGAACAGTCGGATCGTCACCGTACTCATCGGCGTGCCGTCAGGTCTCGCTGTCGTAATCGTCGCGGAAACGTAGACCAACCTCGACGACCCGGCCCGCCTCGACTTCCCGCACGATCAGATCCACACGCCCCAGATGGGCGCGGTCGCCCACGGCGACCCGCCGGCCGAACCGCGCACGCAGAAACTGATCCAGCGTACGATCGGCGTCGACGGCGGGAGGCTCGACGCCGTAGAGCGACAGCACGTCTACCAGGCGCGCATCACCGCGCAGGGTGAACGTCCCGTAGAAGCCCTCGGGTCGCGGTCCCGCGGCTGGCTCGACACCGAACAGGTGCTCGAGTTCGGGCAGCTCGGCAGGCCAAACGAGCAGATAGACGTGATCGCGTGCCGCGAGAATCTCGCTCTCCGGGAATGCCAGCGGCTCCTCGTCGCGCACGACGGTCATCAATCGAACATCCGCCGGCAATGGCAGATTGCGCACCTCGAAGCCTACGGCCGGTGCCGCGGGCATCACCCGGTAGACCACGAGCTCGCGGCCCTGCAGACCCGGCGCATCGAGCTCCATCAGGCGTCTGCCGATCGCGCGCGACGGCAACTGCAGACCCAGTCGCCGTGCCGCCGGTGCGACTGTCCAGCCCTGGATCAGGAGTGAAATAAGGACGACGAAGAAGGCGATATTGAACGCCGTGCGGCTCTCGGCGATGCCCGCGAGGAGCGGATAGAGGCCCAGCACGATCGGTACCGCGCCCCGTAGCCCGACCCAGGAGATGAATGCCTGCTCGCGCAGATTGAACCGGAACGGCAGGAGCGAAATGCCCACTGCGAGCGGACGCGCGACGAGGATCAGCACACCCGCGAGTGCAAGCGACGGCAGCGCCACGGGGATCAACTCCGAAGGCGTCACGAGTAGACCGAGCATGAGGAAGAGACCCACCTGACTCAGCCAGGCCATGCCATCGTGGAACCGACGGACCTCGTGACGCGAGCGGCGCATGCGGTTGCCGGCCACCACACCGGCGACATAGGCAGCGAGAAAACCGCTGCTGCCAAGGCTACCGGCCAGGCCGAAAACGGCCAGACCGGATGCCAGCACGAGAATCGGATAAAACGACTCGGTCAGGCTGACACGATTGACGAGCGCAGCGATCGCAAGGCCGGCAACCACACCGAAGACCGCGCCGCCCGCGAATTGCCAAAGGAACCAGGCGAGCATTTCCCATCCGCCGGCCGCCCCCGGAACCCGGAGCAGTTCGATCACGGCGAGCGTCAGGAACACCGCCATGGGATCGTTGCTACCGGACTCGATTTCCAGGGTCGCGCGCAGGCGTTCGTTGATCTCAAGCCCGTGCGCATGCAGCAGATAGAATACGGCCGCCGCGTCCGTGGAACCGACGATTGCGCCGATCATCAGCCCGACCATCGGGCCGACATCGAATATCCACATGGCGGCGGCGCCGGTGATCGTGGCCGTGACGACAACCCCCACCGTCGCCAGCGCGACGGCCGGCTGCAGCCCCAGACGGAAGATTGCACGCGGCGTGCGCAGCCCCCCGTCGAACAGGATGACCGCCAGCGCGAGGCTCGCCAGCACGAATGCGCCATCGATATCGTTGAAGACGATCCCGCCAGGGCCGTCCTCGCCCAGGAGCATGCCGATCACCAGAAAGACGAGCAGCAGCGGTGCGCCGAGCCGGTCGGTAATGCGGCTGGCCAGCACGCTGACCAGCAGCAGTGCGCCGACGCCGAATATCAGCTGAGCGGCCGTATCCATCCGCGCGTCCTGTCCAGGTGCTGATGATCCCGTCGATGGCCTGCCGCGCGCCGAAACAATCGGGTGTTGTCGGCGGGCGGGTTGCGGGTATCACGCTTCAATCGGTGAACGGAATCCCGGCGGCTTGACGGCGAGCAGGGAACAGGCAATGCCTTCGACGATGGTCTCCGCCGTGTTTCCGATCAGCAGCCCGGCAATGCCCGTGCGACCGACCGTTCCCATGACCACGAGCCCGACTCCCAGTTCCTGTGCCAGTCCCGGGATCACCGTGCCGGCCTGGCCCTGACGGAGATGGAATACGGGCTGAAGCCAGTCACAGGTCTCACCGCCGACCCAGGAGGGCATGTCGGCGGCAAGCCGATCGAATGCCGCTTGATGCGCCTGACGCTCCGACTCGACGTACCGCTGCGCCTCGGTCTCTCCCGAGAACACGCCGCGGCTGCGCAGGACCCCTTCGTAGGCCGGCTCCCACGCATGCGCGACGTGCAGTTCGGCGCCGTCCGCGAGCGCCTGTGACGCCGCGGTCTCGATAATACGGCGGTTCAGGGAGGGGTCCATCTTCGCGGCAGCGTCTGGATCCACGTCGACCGCCGCGAGCACGCGCCGATACCGCTCTTCGCCGACCTCCGGTTTGATAAGCCAAACCGGCACCGGGCATTTGCGCAGGAGATGCATGTCGAAACTGCTGAACAGGTAACGGCGCCGGCTTCCGGATTCCATGGCCGCCTTCATGACCACATCATAGCCGCCGGCCTGGACGGCCCGGATCACCTCGACGAAGCCGATCCCGTCAAGCGTCCGCGTGTCGATATCGACACGCCCGTCGGCAGCATCGATGTACTGCTGAAGCCGGTCGCCGCTCATTCCGGCCAGCACCGCACGCAGACGCTCGCTCGAAAGCCCTTCCGGCATGCGGCCAACGGGTATGTCGGGACCCTGCTGCAGATCCACTACCGTCAACCGGGCCTGATTCGCCTCCGCGAGGCGCAGTGCACGCTCGAACGCGAATGTATCGTCCGCATCCGGGGTGACCACGAACAGCACGCTGGTAAATCGCTGCATCATCATCTCCGTCCGCAAACGACCGGTCAGGCATCGACCGGCTCCGGCTCCGCCGTCGCGAGAATCCGGTCTGCCGCGTCCCTCGCCGCATCACTGTAGGGCACCAGAGCAATATCGGCGCCGCGGGAGCGCAGGGCCTCCGCTTCCGCATCCGAATCGGCGGTCAGCACGACCCTTGGACGGCTGCCGCTGCGCTCGATGCCGTGCAGCAACGCACGATTCACGTGTCGATCACGCAGTGTATTGACCACGCACTGTACCCGATCCAGCGGCAGTGACCCCACGAATTCCGGATCCTCGGCGTCGCCGTAGCGCAGTTCGAAACCATGGCCACTGCGCGCGCGCACGCGGTCCGGGTCCGAATCAACCGCGAGTACGCGCACGCCCCGGTCCGTGAGTATCCGGGCCACCGCGGATCCGAAGCGGCCAAGACCGAACAGGATCACATCCGGGCCTTCCGCCGCCTCGCTTTGCAGCCGCGTTTCGGCATAAGGCACGCGGCGCTCGAAAACGGCGAGCCAGGGAGCAATCACCAGATACAGGCGATGCGAGTACAGGATCATATAGGTCGATGCGCTGATCGTGACCAGCCCTACCAGGGTAATCAGGCCCACGGTGTCACGATCGATATGGCCGATACTCAGCCCCAATGCCGCCAGCACCAGCGAGAACTCGCTGATCTGCGCCACGGTCAGGCCCGCAAGAAAACCGGTGCGGCGCCGATACCCCATCCAGCCCATGATCAGTACGACGATCAGCGGATTGCCGATCAGCACGAATGCCGAGAACACGGCGGCCGGCATGAGGTTCCCGCCAAGCGCCGCGAGGTCGAGCCCGGCGCCGAGATCGATGAAGAAAAACAGCAGCAGGAAATCCCGCAGCCCGGTCATGCGCGCGGCCACCAGTTCCCGGTACGGGGTGGAGGCGATCGAAATACCGGCCAGGAACGCGCCGACCTCCTTGCTGAAACCGAGCATGTCGCCGGCGGTCGCCCACACGACCGCCCAGGCGATGGCGAACAACAGCAGAAGCTCCCCGGAATGGGCGAGGCGCCTCAGCAGCGGGGGCAACACCCAGCGCATCAATGCCGCCAGCACGGCGAGCATCGCGCCCCCCTTGAGCAAAACCAGGAAGACTTCCAGCGCGGGACTCGTGGCGGCACCGCTGGTCCCGAGCGCCGTCAGGCCGATCATCACCAGTACCACGACGATGTCCTGCACGATCAGGAAGCCTACGGCGATGCGCCCGTGCAGCGTGTCCAGCTCGCGCTTGTCCGACAGCAGCTTGACGATGATGATCGTGCTGGAGAATGTCAGCGCGACGGCGATGTACAGTGCCGGTATGGGCGCGAAACCCAGTGCCACGGCGATCAGGTAACCGACCACCGCGGTGAAGAAGACCTGCCCCAGCCCGGTCGCGAGCGCCACCGGCCCCACCGTGCGGATCACGTGCAGGTCCAGCCGCAGGCCAACCACGAACAACAGCAGCGCAATGCCCATCCGGGCGAGCAGATCGATCTGATCCGTCGCGGACACCCACTCCATGCCGGCCGGTCCCGCGACGATACCGACGGCAATGAAGGCCACGATCAGGGGCTGCCGCAGTAACAGCGCGGCCGCACCGGCGGCGGTCGCGAGCGCGAGGATGGCGCTGATCTCGTAGAACACGTTCTCGAATGGCGGCATTCGGCGGACTCCCCTGGCGCCGGCCGGCTGGACGATCCGGCTGGATTGAGTTCTTACCGGATTTTACAGGGTATGACCCTGATTACGTTTCAATACCCGGCTGAACCGCAGATTTGGCACCACTCCGGGCGATGAAACCGGCCTATCGACGGCCTCGCGAACCCATGGGTGCTTTGGCTGCACCATCACGATACCTCCCCCCGCACCAGAGGCATCCGAACGGACGCGCGTGTACGATCACGCCGTTCCCGTAACACGCCCGGCGTTGAAATGACCTCTCGCGGAAACCCCCGACACATCTGGCGCCTCGCCTTCGCCATCACGGCCTGCGCGACCGTGTTCACGATCATGCAGGGGCTCACCTATCCCCTGCTGGCGCTGATCCTGAACCGTATGGACGTGCCCGAGTGGCTGATCGGCATCAACGCCGCCACGATGCCCGTCGGTATGATCGTATCGGCCCCGCTGGCGCCCCGCTTGATGCGCCGTTTCGGCGGCCGCGATCTGACCGTGGCCAGTCTCATCACGTCGGCCGCCTGCCTGCTCGCGATCGGCGCAACGCAGGACGCCTGGCTGTGGATGCCGCTGCGCTTGCTGACGGGGATCGCGCTCGGCTGCATCCTTGTCGTCAACGAGAGCTGGATCAACCAGATCGCGAGCGACAACCACCGCGGGCGCATTATCGGATTCTATTCCGCCGTCCTTTCCGCCGGTTTCGCGCTCGGCCCCGCCCTGCTTGCGATCGTGGGCAGCCGCGGCTGGGCGCCGTTCCTGATCGGCGCCGCGCTGCCGTTGTTGGCCCTGCTGCCGCTGCTGGCGGTACGCGGATCGCTGCCGACGCTGCCCGCCGGCGAGCGCACCGTGCCGGTACTCGCATTCCTGCGCATGGCGCCGCTGCTACTGGTGCTGACCGCGGCCGTCGCGCTCGCCGATGAAGGCGCCATGTCGTTCCTGCCGATCTACGCGCTCGCGCATGGCTACGGGGAGCAAACAGGAACGATCCTGTTGATCGTGATGATCGCCGGCAGCGTCAGCCTGCAGTACCCGATCGGGTGGGTCGCGGATCGCGTACCGCGGACCATGGTCATGATCGCCTGCTCGGCGGCCGCCGCGTTGAGCGCCGCGGCAATGCCCTTCACGGTGACCACCCCGTGGCTGTTCGCGTTCGCCGTGTTCCTCTGGGGCGGTGTCTACTACGCGATCTACATGCTCGCGCTGGTCCGCCTCGGCGAATCGTTCGCCGGCATGACGCTGGTCACCGGTAATGCGGCCTTCGCGGCCATGTGGGGCGTGGGCGGCATCGCCGGATCCTCGGTGGTGGGTGGCGCCATGTCGGCCTTCGGGCCGGTTGGGTTCCCGCTCGTATTCGTAGTGACCTTCGGCGCCATCGCGATCGCGATCGCCGCCCTGGCCGTCCGCGAACGAAAACGCACGACCTCGATGCCCGAACACCGCGGCTAACGACGATCCTGAAAGCGATAGTACAGATAAGCACCGCGCAGGGCCCACAGGCGCAGGGCCGGCAACGGGAAGCGCGCCGGAAGCCCGCGCATGACAGCCGGGGCGACCTCCGTCGCTTCGACCTCGCCGGCGACCGCGCGTGCCAGCCGCATGCCTGTCCAGGGCGCCGTATTGACGCCGTTCGCGTGATAGCCGAAGCCGTACCAGACGCTCGGGTCGTCATCCAGACGTCCGATCGACGGCGCGAGACGGCGCGTCACGCAGACCAGTCCGCGCCAGAAATGCGTGATCGGGACATCGCACCAGCCCGGGAACACCTCGCCGAGGCGCCGGGTCATCCAGGCGCGCATGCGCTCGCCGTCGGCCGGGCGCCCCGTCGTGTCACCACGCGCCCCGAACAGGATCCGGCGATCCGGCAGCAGGCGATAGTAGAACAGCAGCGTGCGGGTGTTGTGGATGGGGGTCGCGGTCCGGTACGACTCTCGCGCCAGTTCTTCCTCAATAAGCGGCCGCGTTACGATGATGTTCGAGAGGGCTGGCAGCGCCCGTCCGTCGAACGACCCATGCAGACCGTCGCGCCAGTAGCCGTTGGTCGCCACGATCACCCGTCGCGCGCGGAGCCGCCCACCGGAGGTGTGCAGGACATGGGTCGCCCCTTCGCGCGTCCACTCCCGTACGCCGCTATTGCCGTGAAGCGTGGCGCCTCGACGCGCCGCGGCGGCCGCGATACCGAGCGCCAGTTTGAGCGGGTGCAGCGCGAATCCCTTGCCAATATGCAGGGCACCGTATTGCTCGGTGCCGCCATGGCCGATTTCACGGAACGCTTCACGCGAGTAGAGCCGCGTCGGAATGCCGAAGATGCGTGTCAGGTCATCCCCTTCCGCACGCAGTTCGTCGAACCGGCGCGGGGTATGCGCCACCGCGAACGTGCCGTCACCGCAGCGATCACATTCGATCCCTTCGCGCTCGCAAAGGTCCCATACCAGATCCACGCCTTCCTGCTGCGCCGCATAGAAACGCTGCGTCTCTTCCAGACCGTATTGGCGCACCATCGCGGTGATGGAGAGCTTCGTCGCACCGATCAGACAGAAGCCGCCGTTGCGCCCCGACGCCCCCCAGGCGATGGGTCCGGCTTCCAGCACGCGGGCATCGATGCCGTGATCGCGAGCGAGATGCAGGGCGGCCGACAGGCCGGTGAATCCGCCACCGATAATCGCGACATCGCAGCCTTGATCACCCTCGAGTGCCGGCCACTCCCCGCGCAACGAGCCTGCCGTTTCCTCCCAGTAGCTGGGGGCCGAGACCGTGGTGTCGTAGATGGACGGGTGGTACAGCGGCACGGCGATCTCCCCTTGCTGACCCGCGGATGGAGGCGCCGGCCACCATACGGGCCGCGCCAGGCGACCCCGATTCTGGCATGATCTGATTCACGAATCAGATTTTCGTCCCTGTCCCGCATGACCCGCAGCCGGTGGACACGCGCTCCGGAAACGGGACCACCGCAACGTCCAAACGGGGAGTCCGCCGTGCGCATCGAAGAAGTAACCCTGGAACACCTCGATACCGTCACCGAACTGTTCGACGCCTATCGCCAGTTCTACGAACAGCCGTCCGACCCGGCCGCCGCCCGGCGGTTTCTGGAAAATCGCCTCGAAAACGGTGACGCCCATCTGATCTGCGCGGTCGCGGACGACGGCATCGCCGGATTCGCGCAGCTGTTCCCGACGCTCGACTCGATCGCGCTCGCACGCTCCTGGATCCTGCACGATCTCTACGTGGCCCCGGCATTCCGTCGCCGCGGTGTCGCTCGCATGCTGCTGCGCGAAGCGCGTGCGCTCGGGGTTCGCAGCGGCGCATCCCTGCTGACGCTGTCCACGGGCATCGACAACGTCAGTGCCCAGGCCCTGTACGAGGACGAGGGGTGGGTGCGCGATGAAGCATACTATTTCTACGATCTCCACCTGTGAGCGTTCGCATCAGGGCAGATCGAGATCGGCCAGATCGGCGCGCAGACCGGGCGTGAACGCCTCCGGTGACCGCGCCACCGCCGCCCGGAGACGCTCCATCGTCCACAGTTCCAGGGTCGCGATCTCGGTCGGCTCGGGGGCCACTTCCCCGTCGTAGCGGACATGGAACGCCTGCTGAATCTCCCGATCATGGATGTCGAGTCCGGGGCGATGCTGAGTAACCCTGCGTTCCCCGCCGAGCGCAACCGGCGTGATTCCGACCACACCAAGCTCTTCCGCAAGACCGCGATAGGCCGCGTCCCGGAAATCCTCACCGGGCTGCAGATGCTCGCCTACACTCACGTCAAGACAGTCGGGTGAAACGTCCTTGTCGGGGGCTCGGCGCTGCACGTAGACGCGTCCGTCGGAACGGAACAGCCAGACGTGGACCGCCCGATGCCAAAGGCCGTACCGATGGACCCGCGGCCGCGCCACTCGCCCCGCCGGACGGCCTTCCTCATCGAAGGTTTCGAAATACTCGGTCACTGCGTCGATCCCGCTGGCGGCGTCTCGGCGGTACAGACCCGGCGGATGATCACGGCCCAAAAGAAACGGTCCGGTCGCGATCGCCGAAGAACTTGAAACGGTAACCGCCATCCCCATTGATTTTCCATCACGGTCAGGAGCTCGGGAGAATGGGTAAACGCGTACTGCTGTTCGTCGCCACCAACATCGCCATCGTACTGGTGCTGAGCGTCGTCCTCGGGCTTCTCGGCTTCAGCGGCATCCTCGACGAGCAACAGATCGGCATCGATTTCGGTGCCCTTTTGATCCTCGCGGTGGTCATCGGTTTCGGCGGATCGCTGATCTCGCTGGCGCTGTCGAAGACCATGGCGAAGCGGATGGCCGGCTGCCGCGTCATCGATACGCCCCGCAACGAGGCGGAGCGCTGGCTGCTGGATACCGTCCAGCGCCAGGCCCGGGCGGCCGGGATCGGCATGCCGGAAGTGGCGATCTACGACGCCCCCGAAATCAATGCCTTCGCGACGGGGGCGCGCCGCAATGCCGCCCTGGTGGCCGTCAGTTCCGGCCTGCTCAGGGGCATGACCCGCGACGAAGCGGAAGCCGTTCTGGGTCATGAGGTGACCCACGTGGCGAATGGGGACATGGTGACGCTCACGCTCATCCAGGGCGTGGTCAATACCTTCGTCGTCTTCCTCTCGCACCTGGTGGGCCACTTCATCGACCGCGTCCTGTTGCGCAACGAGAGCGGCCACGGACCCGGTTTCTGGATCGCGACCCTGCTGGCCCAGGTCGTGCTGGGCGTCCTCGCTTCGATCATCGTGATGGCGTTCTCGCGCTGGCGCGAGTACGGGGCCGACCGTGGCGGCGCGGAACTCTCCTCCAGGCGCAACATGATCGCCGCACTCCAGCGCCTGGGCCAGAACCGTGTCGCGTCGACATTGCCGGACGAGGTGGAAGCGTTCGGGATCAGTGGAGGCGTCGGCCAGGGCCTCAAGCGCCTGTTCATGTCCCATCCGCCGATCGAGGAACGGATCGCCGCACTCAAGGCGGCAGACCGAAACGGTTAACGGAACGACCGAACCGACCGGACGCCCTTGGCCCTTGGCCCTTGGCCCTTGGCCCTTGGCCCTTGGCCCTTCGCCCTCGGCCCTCGGCCCTTGGCCCTGCCGCCTGCCGCCTGCCGCCTGCCGCCTGCCGCCTGCCGCCAGGCTCAGGCGAACCCCGCGGGATTCCACTCGTCCATCATCCTGCGGCGGGCGGCCTCCAGGCGTTCCGACATCAGTGCGGCGAAGCGCTTCATCAGCGGGTAACCAAAAGCGGGATCGCGCTCGCAGCGCTCGAGGATCGGCTTCCCGTCGAATTCGACCACCTCGGTGACTTCGATGACCCGCCCCCGGAAATTCCATCGGTACGGTGGAATCAGCCATGACCACCCGAGGACTTCGCCAGCACCCAGCGCCTGCACCTCCAGGGAGGGTCCTTCGATCGCGGGCACCCCGACCGTGATCCGGCCGGCGCGGATCAGGTAAAACCTATCGGCCGTCTGCCCGTGCTCGAACAGGATCGCCTCCTTTTCCAGGTTCGTGACCGTGGCATTCGCCGCGAGAAATTCCACGGTCTCTGATGCAAGACCCGCAAAGAATTGATACTGCATCAGCGAGTTGACCAGCGACTCGTCGTTCATCCCCTGCTCCATTCAGTTGTTCGATTCCGGGACCGAGTGCCCTTCGAAGTCCTGCGGGGCATTCGTCACGATGTCCCTCCGAGCATAGTCGATCCCGGACCGACCGAAACCCGCGACTGAGGCGTTTCCTACCCATCCGAACCCATGACATGTCAACATGAAGCGGCTGAACCCTGCCGGCATGCGCATCGACTGCCGGCATGATCCGCCGTCCCGTGCTGATCGAGAGACAGACGCTCACCCGTCCGGAGGGCCGTGTGTACGACCTGAGTTCGCATATTGAACGCGACCTGCGCCTGTCCGCGAGCGAGGCGGTGGACTCACTCGAGGCGCGGGTTCAGAGCGAGCAGACGCGGTTGTTCTGGTCTCAGGCCTATCTCCTGGTGGGCCTCGGCGGCGCCATCGGCGTCGCACTGGTGGCAGCGCAATGGGCGGTGATCGATCACGCAAGGCTGCTCGGCTGGTTCGGACTGCTGCTCATGGTCTCGATCCTCTGGGCCGCCGCGATCGTGATCTACCACCATCGCGCCACCCGCGGTGGTCCGCACCGCCAATGGCTCACGGCGGCCGCGTTCGCCGCGCTGGTCTATGGCGTCACCTGGAGCATCGGCGCGTTCCAGTTGTTCCCCGATGCGTATTTCACCAACCAGGCCATCCTGACCATCATGTTCGCCGGCCTGGCGGCCGGCGCGATCACCGTGATTTCATCGATCTCGGTCACGGGCGTGGCCTTCATTGTCCCGGCGCTGCTGCCGCTCGCCTACCAGTTCGCATTGGCCGGGACGACCCATGCCCATCTCATTCTCGCGATGCTGCTGGTGTTGCTGTTGACCCTCGTCATGGCCAACCGCCATCTCTACCGGACGCTGCGGGAGAATATCCGTCTGCGGATTGAAAAGAGCCTGAGCGAGGCGGCACTCCATGAGAGCGAATCCCGCTATCGGCTGATGTTCCACCAGAGTCCGCTGGGCATCGTTCACTACGACGCCAACGGCATCGTCCTCGACTGCAACGAGCCGCTGGCCGAAATCCTCGGCCGGACCGGCCCGGAGATGGTCGCGACCAGCATGCTCGACGATATCGGGGATGCCCGCATGGCCTCGGCGGTAAGGGCATCGCTCCGCACCGGCTGGGGATATTACGAGGACACCTGGGGATCCGACGCGGATGCCCACGGCACGCCATTGCGCGCCTTTTTCAACGCGGTCCGGGGGCCGGATGACTCAAGTCTGGGCGGCGTGGGCATTATCGAGGATTTCACCCAGCGCAAGCGGGCGGAAGAAGCGCTGCACCGCGAGGCCTACTACGATGCCCTGACCGGGCTGCCGAACCGCCGACTCCTGGCCGACCGTCTCGAACAGGCACTCCGCGCCGCACGGCGTCACGGGCGTTTCGGGGCGCTGGTATTCCTCGATATCGATCACTTCAAACGCATCAATGACCGCCTCGGTCATGCCGCCGGTGACCATGTCCTGTCCCGGGTCGCCGAACGCCTGGTCGCCAGCCTGCGGGACGAGGACACGGTCGCCCGCCTCAGCGGTGACGAATTCATCCTCCTGCTGCGCGAGGTCGCCGACACGGAGGAACTCGCCGCCAAGGCCGCGCGGGCGGTGTGCGACAAGATCCTGGCGGCCCTGCAGGAGTCGTTCGAAACCCCGCAGGGCGCGGTTCGGCTGACAGCCAGCCTCGGTATCACGCTTTTCCCCCAGGACAACGCCCCGGCGGAAGAACTGCTGCGCCAATCCGACACGGCGATGTACAGCGTCAAGCGCGAACTGCGTGGAGAGGCCCGGTTCTACGACGTGGCGGACGACCCCGCGGGCCACGACACGGCCAACCTGGAGCATGACCTGCGGTTCGCGCTGGAGCGGGATCAACTGTTGCTGCATTACCAGCCTGTCGTGCAGGCCGACGGCACGGTACTCGGTGCGGAAGCACTGTTACGCTGGCAACATCCGGAACGCGGCCTGATCCCGCCCGATCGATTCATACCGCTGGCCGAAGACGATGGCCTGATCATATCGATCGGGCGCTGGGTTTTCGGCGAGGTCTGTCAGCGGCTGCACGAATTCGGCCCCGTAGCGGCGGGTCTGCCGATCTCCATCAACGTCAGCGCCCAGGAATTTCACCATCCGGGCTTTGCACGTCACGTCGAGGAGACGCTGGATCACACCGGGATAGACGGCCGCCGGATCGTGTTCGAGATCACCGAGAGTGTGCTGATCGATCGCGTGACGTCCACGATCGACAAAATGGAACGGCTGCGTCGCCGCGGCATCGCCTTTGCCGTGGATGATTTCGGTACGGGCTATTCTTCGCTGACGTATCTCAAACGCCTGCCGGTGGACACCATCAAGATCGATCGCAGTTTCATACGCGATCTCGATGTGGATCCCGCCGATGGCGCCATCGTCGAAGGGATCATCGCCATGGCGGGCCGACTCGGACTGCGCGTGGTCGCGGAGGGTGTCGAGACCGGGGAGCAGCTGACGCTGCTGCGCGCGAGGGGCTGCGAACGATTCCAGGGCTTCTACTGGGGGCGACCGGCGCCTTTCGATACGGCCTTTGGGCGCACGACAGCGGGGCCGAGCATCGAGACATGAGCCCCCGGTACCGACTGGCCACCCCCGGTGGCTGGTGGACTCACCCGTAGAGCGCGATCACGAGCCGGATCGGTCCGTGGGCGCCCAGCTGCAGAGTCTGCTCGATATCGGCCGAACGCGATGGACCCGTAATCCAGTTGACGGCACGCGGCATGGCACCGCGCGCGCGCATCAGGCTCCAGGCATGCTCGTACGTGCCGACGATCGCCTCCGCCGGAATGGCGACCACATGCACATCCGGCAGAAAATTCAGCGTGATCGGGCTCTGCGGCCCCGAAGCCAGCACGAGAGTACCGGTCTCGGCCACGCCGCAGACAGCATGGCTGACACAAAGCCGGTCATCGGGTTGGCCGCGGCGCGCTTCGATCGCGATACCCGCGTCCGCCCAGCTCAGCGCGTCGAGCGACGGATGGGGGGCGATCGCTGCGGCCGCATCAAAGCCATGCGCGCCGCAGATACCGCCGACGAGTCCCGGCAGTTCCTCGATCGCGCCCAGCTGCTCGACGTCGGCACTGGCCTTGCGGGCCATTTCCACGAAGCGCGCCCGCAGTTCCTCGGCGGTTCCCTCGCCGCGGGCCGGCAGGGGTCCCGGCGCGTGCGTGGCAATGCGTTCATCCACTGGCGCCGGATTGTCCGCATCGCGCCCGAGCCGCGCACGGATATTGCCCAGGATATCGTTGCGTCCACTCAATGGGATCGCCCCCGGTCACGCCATTGATCGGTAAAGGTACGGCCAGCGGGGGCCGGCAGATCCCGGCTGGACGTCCAGCCAGCGGCCAACGGCATGCGCACGATCCGGCCCCGGCGTCGCCCCATCAAGCGCAGCATACGGGCCCCGATCCGCGCCATGCGGTGATAGAGGCGGGGACGACGGGCGATCCACGCCCAGATGCCGATTCCCCAGCGCGCGGCCGCGGGCTGATAACCGGCCTCGTATTCCCGCTCGCGCCAATGCCGCATCAGGTCGGGCAACGGGATCTTCACCGGACAGACCTCGGCACAGCGGCCGCAGAAGGTGCTGGCGTTGGGCAGGTCGCCGCTGTTCTCGATACCGACCATCTGTGGCGTCAGCACCGCGCCCATGGGCCCGGGATAGACCCAGCCGTAGGCGTGTCCGCCGACGGCGCCGTAGACCGGGCAGTGATTCATGCACGCCCCGCAGCGGATGCAGCGCATCATCGGCTCGAGTTCGCCACCGAGCATGTCGGAGCGGCCGTTGTCCACGAGCACCACATGGAATTCTTCCGGGCCGTCGAGATCCTCCTGGCGCTTCGGCCCGGTGGAGAACGTGGTGTAGACGGTGATGTCCTGACCGGTCGCGGACCGCCCCAGAAGGCGCAGGAGCGTGCTCGTGTCCTCGAGGGTCGGCACGACCTTGTCGATGCCCGCGACGACGATATGTACCCGGGGCAGCGCCTGGGACAGATCGCCGTTGCCCTCGTTGGTCACGATCACGGTACTGCCGGTCTCGGCGATACAGAAATTCGCCCCGGTAATCCCCACGTCGGCGTCCAGGAACCGCTGGCGGAGGACGCGGCGCGCCTCTGCCTGGAGCTCGGCATGTCCGTCGGAGTTCGAGGACATGGCCGGATCGTGGTGCGCCTTGAAGGCCTCGTAGATCTGGTCGCGTTTGAGGTGGATTGCCGGCGCGATGATGTGGCTCGGGTGGTCGCCGCGCAGCTGCAGGATGTACTCGCCGAGATCGGTCTCGATCGGCGTGAAACCCTCGCTTTCCAGGTGATCGTTGAGCCCGATCTCCTCGGTCGCCATGGACTTGCCCTTGGCGACCGTGCGGGCACCGGCGGCGCGACAGATCGCGGCGATGGCACTGCACGCTTCCGCCGGGCCGGTGGCCCAGTGCACCTGCCCGCCGCTGTCCGTGACCCGCCGCTCGAACCGTTCGAGGTAGGTGTCCAGATGGGCGATCGTATGGTCGCGGATCGCCGTCCCATGCTCGCGGATCTCGGGCCACTCCGGCAGACCATCGATCGCCCGCGCACGCTTGCCGGGAAACCCCTTCTGGATGTTTTCCAGCGCACTCTGAAGACGCGGATCCAGAAGCGCCGCGCGCGCGGCCGGCTTGAAACGCTTGCTCTCGACTTCCATCGCGCTGTCCCAGTGGGCGGGCCGTTTCGACTCACACCCGGTCGATCGGCGGTCATCCGATCCGTCCGGCATTCCGGCGGACCTGCACCGATCCGTATATTCGCGGCAATTTACCGCAGGGTTTCGTCCGCTTCGCCGATCGCGGGCGCATCCGTCATGCCGGCGAGAACTTCCGCGACATGCCGTGCCTTGAGTTCATGACCTTCGCGGCTGAGGCGGCCGGCGATGTTCAGCAGACACCCCAGATCGCCCGCCAGCACCGTATCGGCCCCGCTCGCCGCGAAGCGGCGGCATTTATCGCTCACCATGCGGGTCGATATTTCCGGGTATTTGACGCAGAAGGTGCCGCCGAAACCACAGCATTCCTCGCAGCCTTCGGACTCCGAGAGGGTCAGTCCAGCGACCTGGCGCAGCAGGCGGCGCGGCTGCTCGCGCACGTGCAGTTCACGCAGTCCGGCACAGGCATCGTGGTAGGTCACGGTGCCATCAAACCGCACGCCGTCGAGTTCAAGGCCGCGTTCATCGACCAGGAATGCGGCCAGCTCCCAGGTCCGGGCCGCGAGAGCCATCGCCCGGGCGTGCGCCTCGGGCTCCTCCGCTTCGGAAAACAACCGTGGATAGTGCTCGCGAATGGTGCCGGCACAGGACCCCGATGGCACTACTACGTAATCGCACCCCGAGAAGTTCGCGATCACCTGTTCGGCAAGCACCCGCGCATCGCCACGGTCGCCGCTGTTGTAGGCCGGCTGGCCACAACAGGTCTGCTCGGGGACGACCACTTCGCAGCCCGCCTGTTCGATCAGCGTCGCCGCCGCGAAACCCACCCCGGGACGGAACAGATCGACCAGGCAGGTCACGAACAGACCGACGCGTGGCCGATCCCCGGGTTCACTGGATGCGCTCATGACGCCAAGTGTAACCCGCTGAAACGGCGTGTACGACCGTTGCGCAACCGCTCGGGACTCGGACCCAGGCCCGCCCGCCCCGGGCAACGCCGGACCGCGAGAGCGCATGCCCTGGTCGCGCCTCGACCCGGAGCTCAGGCCCGGACTGACGCCGTTCAGGCATATCGGGACTGATCACGCACCCGGTGTATGGCTGCATTCGATTTGCCGCCGCGGGGATGCTCTGATACACAATAGACTCGCGCCAGATGATTCGGTCCACATGGCCGATGTCTGTGCGCGCCAGCCCATGCGGCAAACCGTCCGCGACAGGTCGCCGGCACATGGGCATCAGAGTTCATGCAGGAGGGCAGCCGGAACAACGATAACGCAACCGTTTCCCGCCTGCCGGCAGCGCGCCTCCCGACGATCGCTATATCCCGAGGCCGCTGCCATCAACCATCCGGGAACGGGACATTGATATGGGGCCGTCCGTCGAAGGACAGCCGCACGCTCCCGTTACCCGGCGGCATGTCGCGGCCAATCTGGAGGTGTAAGGCATGAAAGACCAGAAAGATGATCGTGTCGACCAGAATTCAGCGCACGAGGACAACGTCAGTTCGTCCCGGCGTGGTTTCCTGAAAAAGAGTGCCGCGCTGGGCGCGGGCGGTGCGATCCTCGGCGCGCCGGCCATCGGCAACGCCCAGGACAGCAACGGTATCCGGCTGCGGATCCAGAGTTCCTGGCAGCCCGGAACCGTCGGCTACAAGACGTTCGAGAACTGGGCCAAGCGCGTCCAGGAACTGACCCACGGCGAGGTCCGGATCGAACCGCATCCCGCGGGCTCGATCGTCGGTGATTTCTCGCTGGTCGATGGTGTCCGCGACGGGGTCATCGAGGGCCAGAACATGTTCACCGTGTACTGGGCCGGCAAGATGCCCGCGGGCGTATTCTTCAGCTCCTACCCGATGGCACTGTCCGTACCCCACCACTGGGACATCATGTACGGCGCCTATGGCGGCCACGGGTTCGTCAACGACCTGTACGGCAAATTCGGGATGGAGTTCCTGGGGCATGTCCACCACGACATGAACCTGATCCACTCGAAGGAGCCGCTGCGCAGCTTCGATGACTTCAAGGGCAAGAAGATCCGCTTCCCGGGCGGCATCGTCGCCGAGACCTTCGCCTCGGTCGGGGTGCGCACGACCCTGCTGCCCGGTTCCGAGGTCTATCCGGCGCTCGAGAAGGGCACGATCGACGCCGCCGACTTCGTCGGCCCGGCCGTCAACTACGAGCTCGGGTTCCACCAGGTGACCGACTACATCATCATGGGTCCGACCTCGACCCCGTGCCTGCACCAGCCGGTCGACCTGATGGATATCGCGATCAACAAGCGCACCTGGAACCGCCTGTCCTCGCAGACGCAGGACGTCATGCGCGACCTGGTCGCCGCTTACTCGCGCGAGCACTATGCGGCGATCCAGGAGGCCAACCGCAAGGCATGGCCGAAATACGAGGAGGCCGGCGTCGAGGTCATCCACCTCAGCGAGGAAGACGCCGCACGCTTCCGTCAGGCGGCCATCCCGAAATGGTTCGAGTGGGCCAACAAGGACGAAGACGCCGCCCGGCTCTTCAAGATCCATCTCGAGACCATGAAGGATCCGTCCATCGCGGTCATTACCGACGAAGACGTGAAGGACTACTCGCTGGATATCTGATCCAGCGAGACGATCCGCTACCACAATAAACGGATCCGCACGGGGCCGTGCCAGTAATGGCACGGCCCCGTTCTGATCCACTTCCCTGCGAGGCGCACGATGATCGATCTCCAGCTCTCCTGGCAGATGCCCCATTGGCTGTACTGGTCCCTGCTGCTGATTGGCCCGCTCGTGGTCATGTATCTCGTGGACCGCAGTTATCGTCGCGGCGGCACCCCCAGCGGTGGCGCCGAGTCGCAGACCGACCAGGTCGCTCCGGGACCGGAGAGCACGAGCCACGTCAGCGTTGCCGGCAACATCGTCACCCGGACCGTGGACCGGATATCCGGTTTCACGGGTCGTTACGTGGCGTACTGGTCACTGCTCGCGCCTTTCATCTACACCTACGAGGTCGTCGCCCGCTACGGCTTCAACTCGCCGACGAACTGGGCCCACGAGTCCATGTTCCTGATGTTCGGCATGCAGTACCTGATCTCCGGGGCCTACACGCTGCGCGAGGACGGTCACGTGCGCGTGGACGTGATCTACGCGGGACTCCGCCCGATCACCAAGTCCGCCCTCGATATCCTGACCTCGGTTTTCTTCTTCATCTTCGCGGTCGTCCTCACGAGCACGGCGTGGAACTTCTTCGCCAACTCCATGGCATCGGACGACTATTTCTGGGCCACCGGCTACCGCAACGAAGTATCGTTCAGCGAGTGGTCGATCCAGTACTACCCGATCAAGTTCAGCATGTTCCTGGGCGGCCTGCTGCTGCTGATTCAGGGCATCTGCCGCCTGATCAAGGACTGGCAGTCGTTCCGGATCGCGATGGCGGCCGGCGACGGCAACCGCCGCCTCGGCTGGGGGCTGGTGATCGCCGGCGGGATCATCGCGCTCATCGCCATCGGCGAGGGCATCAATACGGTAATGTACTTCCCGCGCGAGGCGCCGGTCAGCATGGAGGCGCTGCTGGAGAACGTCAGCATCGGCTGGCTCACCGTCATCATGTTCGGCACGCTGATCGTGCTGCTGATGGCGGGCCTGCCGCTGGCGTTCGTGACCGGCGGGCTCGGCATCGTTTTCCTCTACCTCATCAGCGACCAAGCGGCATTGCACATCACGCCGTCGCGCATCTTCCCGCTGATGACCAATTACCAGCTCTCTGCGATCCCGCTGTTCATCTTCATGGCGGCGGTGCTGGAGAAAGCCGGTCTTATCGATGAGCTCTTCGACGTCGCCTACAAGTGGCTGGGCGCGCTGAAGGGCGGCCTGGGGATCGCGACCGTCGCGGCCTCCACGCTGCTCGCGGCGATGGTCGGCGTGATCGGCGCGGCGGTGGTCACGATGGGCCTGATCGCGCTGCCGGCCATGCTGGCGCGCAATTACGATCCGAAGATCGCGCTCGGGTCCGTCATGGCCGGGGGTACGCTTGGCATCCTGATCCCGCCCTCGATCCTGGCCATCATCTACGGCGTGGTCGCCCAGCAGTCCGTGGGCGAACTGTACATCGGGGCGATCGTCCCCGGGCTGCTGCTCGCCGGTCTCTACGCCCTGTACATCTGGATCCGCGCGACCCTCAAACCCGGCACGGCCCCCTCCCTGCCGGTCGAGGACCGCGTCAGCATGAGTGAGAAGATCCGCCTGCTCCGCAACATGATCGCGCCCATCGCGCTCGTGGTCATCGTGCTCGGCGTCATCTTCACCGGACTGGCGACGCCGGTCGAGGCGGCCGGCATCGGCACCCTCGGGGCCATGGTCGTCGCGGCCCTGCACGGACGCCTGACATGGCCGAACCTGCACACGGCGGCGATGACCACGCTCAAGGCGACGTCGATGGTGATGTGGATCATCTTCGGCGCCACGATCTTCGTCGGCTTCTACATCCGCACCGGCGGTCAGGAATTCGTGATCGAGATGATCCAGGGGACCGGACTGGGCCCGTACGGCATTCTCATGATCATGATGATCCTTCTGATCCTGCTCGGCATGTTCCTCGACTGGGTCGGGATCCTTCTGCTGGCGGTGCCGATCTTCATCCCGATCATCGAGTCGATGACGTTCGACGGCGTGTTCGGCCTGCCGGGCGTGAACCCCGGGGATCTGGCGCTGTGGTTCGGCGTGGTGTACCTCGTGAACATGCAGATGTCGTTCCTCAGTCCACCGTTCGGGTACGCGCTGTTCTATATCCGCGGCGTGGCCCCGGCGTGGATCACGATGGGCACCATCTTCCGCGCGGCGCTGCCCTTCCTGGCGCTGCAGGCGCTGGCGCTGATCCTCGTGATCATCTTCCCGTCGCTGGTGACCTGGCTGCCCAACGAGGTCTACGGGGGCAAGTGACGCGCAGGGAGCCGTTGCCGGCGGCGGTGTCTCCGCCGCCGGCTCGTGATCCCCGGCCCGCAGGGCGTACAATCGAGGCATGACCGCGGCAACGCCATACCACAGCGACGACACCGCATTCGCGGTGCAGGCCCCACAGGTGATCGAGCGGCTGCGCGTGCTGCTGCCGGAGCGGGCGCTGGTGATCGAGGAGGCCGAGCGCCGCGCCTACGAGAGCGACGGTCTGTCCGCCTTCCGCCAGTTGCCGCTCGTGGTGGCAATACCCGACACCATCGAACAGGTCCAGGCGGTCCTTGCCACCTGCCATGAACTGGGCGTCCCGGTGGTCGCCCGTGGTTCCGGCACGAGCCTTTCGGGGGGCGCCATGCCGCATCCGCAGGGCGTCCTCCTGTCGATGGCGCGCTTCAATCAGGTGCTGGAACTCGACCCGGAGCGGCGCATGGCGCGGGTACAGCCCGGCGTGCGCAACCTCGCCATCAGCGAGGCCGCCGCGCCGCACGGCCTGTACTACGCCCCCGACCCCTCCTCGCAGATCGCCTGTTCCATCGGCGGCAACATCGCCGAGAACGCCGGTGGCGTGCATTGCCTCAAGTATGGCCTGACCGTGCACAACGTCCTCGAGGTGACGCTCGCCACCATCGAGGGCGACGTCATCACGGTCGGATCGCAGGCGCTCGACACGCCCGGCTACGACCTGCTCGCCCTGATGCACGGCTCCGAGGGCATGCTCGGCGTGATCCTGGAGGCGACCGTGCGCCTGCTGCCGGAGCCGCTGACCAAACAGGTCCTGCTGGCCGCTTTCGACAGCGCCGCGACCGCGGGCAATGCCGTCGCCGGACTGATCGCCGCGGGCATCGTCCCCGCCGGCCTGGAGATGATGGACGGTCCGGCGATCAAGGCGGCGGAAGACTTCGTGCATGCAGGCTACCCGACCGATGCGGCGGCGATCCTGATCTGCGAACTGGATGGCGGCACCGAGGAGGTCGTTGCCGACACCGAACGCGTCGACGCCCTTTTGCGCGAAAGCGGCGCGACGGAAGTGCGCGTCGCGCGCGACGCCGACGAGCGCGCCCGCTTCTGGGCCGGTCGCAAGGCCGCGTTCCCGGCGGCCGGGCGGATCTCGCCCGATTACTACTGCATGGACGGGACCATCCCGCGCAAACACCTGGGCGATGTCCTGACGCGGATCGCGGACATGGGCCGCGAGCACGGACTCGGCGTGGTCAACGTGTTTCACGCCGGCGACGGCAACCTGCACCCGCTGATCCTCTACGATGGCAACACCCCGGGCGAGCTCGAGCAGGCCGAGGCGTTCGGGGCGCGCATACTCGAGCTCTGCGTTGAGAAAGGCGGCACCATTACCGGTGAGCACGGCGTCGGCGTCGAGAAGATCAACGAGATGTGCATCCAGTTCTCGGACACCGAGCGCGAGACCTTCTTCGCGATCAAGCGCGCGTTCGATCCACCGGGCCTGCTCAACCCCGGCAAGGCCATTCCGACCCTGAACCGCTGCGCGGAGTTCGGCGCCATGCATGTGCATCACGGCGAGGTGGCCCATCCCGAACTCGAACGATACTGACCGGACCGTGAGCGAAGCCAACGACCAGACTGAGGCGATCGCGGCGCGTGTGCGCGACGCCGCCGCGAGCGGCACGCCGCTGGCGGTCCGCGGCGGCGGCTCGAAGCCGTTCTACGGACACCCCGTGCGCGGCGAGACGCTCGACGTCACCGGTCATCGCGGCGTGCTCAACTACGAGCCGACCGAACTGATGCTGACCGCCCGCGCCGGCACGCCGCTGGCGGAACTCGAAGCACTGCTCGCGGACAATGGCCAGATGCTCGCGTTCGAGCCGCCACGGTTCGACGGTGCCGCCACGCTCGGCGGTGCCCTGGCTGCCGGCCTGTCGGGTCCGCGGCGGCCGTTCGCGGGCGCACTGCGCGATCACGTGCTCGGTGTACGGATCGTCGACGGCAACGGGACGGTCGGGCGTTTCGGTGGCGAAGTCATCAAGAATGTCGCCGGTTATGACGTCTCACGGCTCTCGGTCGGTGCCCTGGGCACGCTCGGCGTCGTGCTCGAGATCTCGATCAAGGTGCTGCCGCGCCCCGAGACCGAGCGGACGGTATGCCTCGATATGGGGCCGGAAGTCCTCCATGACCGCGTCGAGGAGGCGCTGCGCAACGGCGCCCCAATCACCGCGGCCGCCCATGACGGTGCTCGTGCCTGGATTCGCCTGGCCGGCGCCGCATCAGCCGTGACCGCCGGCGCCGCCGCACTCGGCGGCGACACCCCCGCCGATGACGCGTTCTGGAGCGGCCTGCGCGACCAGACGACGGAATTTTTCCGGGACGATACTGCCGAAGCCTTATGGCGGGTCTCGCTGCCGCCCGGCGGCCAGGCCCCGGAATTCCCTGGACGCCGGGTGATCGACTGGGCCGGGCAGCTGCACTGGCTGCGCACGGATGCCCCCGCCGAACGGATCCGCAGCGAGACCACGGCGCGCGGCGGACACGCCACCCTGTTCCGGGGCGGCGCTGCCGATACACCGGTGTTCACGCCGCTGCAGCCGGCGCTGGCCCGCTTCCACGAGCGGCTCAAGCGCGCGTTCGATCCACACGGCGTGCTCAATCCCGGCCGCATGTACCCGGAACTCTGACGCGAGATCGGCCAGACCATGCAGACAAACCTCGCACCCTTCATCCGCGATACCGAGGCCGGCCAGGAAGCCGACGCGATCCTGCGCAAGTGCACGCACTGCGGTTTCTGCCTCGCCAACTGCCCGACCTATCGCCTGCTGGGCGACGAACTCGACAGCCCGCGCGGACGCATCTATCAGATCAAGCAGGTGCTGGAGGGCGCTGAGCCAACCGCAACCACCCAGCTCCACCTCGATCGCTGCCTGACCTGCCGCGCCTGCGAGACCACCTGCCCCTCCGGCGTCGAATACGGGCGCCTCGCCGATCTCGGGCGCCAGATCGTCGAAGAGCGCGTACCGCGCTCGCGCCAGGAGCGCATTATGCGCGGCCTGCTGCGCACGGTGCTGCCCCACCGCCGGCTGTTCACACCGCTGCTCACGCTGGGCCGCACGTTCCGCCCGCTGATCCCGGCCATGCTGCGCCACCACGTGCCGACGGCCCGTCGGGCACCCTGGCCCAGTGCGACGAACACGGCGACACGCCGCGTGATCCTGTTCGAGGGGTGCGTACAACCCGCCCTCGTCCCGGCCATCAACGCCCATACGGCCCGTGTACTCGACGAACTCGGGATCGCGGCGGTGCGCACCCCCGCGGCCGGCTGCTGCGGCGCGATCGACCAGCACCTCGGCGCGCCCGAGAAGGCGCGCGAACGGATCCGCCACAACCTCGACGCCTGGGCGCCCGAACTCGACGCCGGCGCCGACGCCATCGTGGTGAACGCCACCGGCTGCGGCGCCCAGGTCGCCGAGTACGCGCACGCGCTGGCCACCGATCCCGCGTATTCGGAGCGCGCGCAGCAGGCGACGCAACGGGCCGTGGATCCGGTCGAACTGCTGGAGCCCTACGCCGATCGGCTCCGCCCCGCCGACGGCATCCCGAAACGGATCGCCTTCCATGCGCCCTGCACCCTGCAGCACGGCCTCGGGCTCGGCGGCCGGGTGGAGAACCTGCTCCGGCGGATCGGCTTCGAACTCACGCCGGTCGCCGACCCGCACATCTGCTGCGGCTCCGCGGGCACCTACTCCGTCCTGCAGCCGGAACTCGCCGAGCAGCTGCGCGGCGACAAGGTGCGGAACCTGGAAAAAGGCGCACCGGAGATGATCGCGACCGCGAACATCGGCTGCCTGACCCACATCCAGACCGGCACCGGGTTGCCGGTCCGCCACTGGCTGGAAATGATCACCGCCACGGATCTCGACGGTTGATCCGGCGATAGTGCAGGAAGGTCAAAATCGGCCTCACGCAGAGGCGCTGAGGCGCGGAGAAAAGTCAAAATCGGTTTCTCGCCAAGACGCCAAGCGCGCCAAGGAAAATCGTTAAAGTATAAAAATCACTCTGTGATTCTCCTGATCCGCGCCGATTTCTTCGGTAGCTCACAACGCGGCATCGCTGATCAGGGATCCTCCGATTATCGGGAGGCCTGTAGGTCGGGCTTACAGCCCGACACTCGTAAGCCCCTGATCTGTCGGGCTAGAAGCCCGACCTACACCATTCCTCAATACGCTGTCTGGACTTGGCCAGAGGTTCCCTGGAGGCATTTCTATCGCGCTGATCAATGCGCGCCCTTCTGTTTTTTTATCTCTCTATTTTTGCCTTACTTGGCGCGCTTGGCGTCTTGGCGAGAAACCGATTTTGACCTTCCTTCGCGTGCTCTGCGGCTCTGCGTGAAAAGCCTTTTTATCCCGCCTCAACGGTCGGCTGGGCGAACAGCCACAGGCTGAAGACCGTGTACGCGATCATCAGGGCGATCAGCGGGAGTTGGCTGATGGCGGCCGCGCGGCGGTCGCCGAGGTGCATGAGTGCGAGGCGATGGGCGGCGTAGACGGCGATCACATGACCGAGGACCACGGCCGCGACCGCGAGGTACCAGACCGTGCCCGGTGAGATGACATCGATCGCGACCCGGTAGTCGGCGGTGCCGAGCAGATCGGCTCCGCTGGCGAACGGGTCACTCGCCTGCGCAATGAGCCGCTGCCCCTGGATCAGCAGGTAGGAGACATAATGCGCGAGGTGGTAGCCGACACCGATCGGCAGCAGCGACGGTGCGAACAGATCGGCCATGCGTCCGGTAATGAATGCGCTCTCGCCACGCAACAGGCGGGCCATGCCGGCACAGGCCGCACCATACAGTCCCACGAACACGCCCACCGTCAGAACGAAAGCGAGCGTTGAGATCACGGCGTAGCCGCTCAGGCCCGCCCGTTCGAATGCGCGCAGGAGCGTACTGACGCCCTCGAGCCCGGTCAGCGTGCGCCAGGTGGCGGCCCACTGGGGCGTCGCCAACAGGCCGTCGAACGAGACCGCAGCGAGCACCAGCAGGATCAGCGCGGTGGTCGAGCGATGTACCGGCGATGCCGGTGTCAGGCCCGCACCGGGAGGGCGCAGTTCCAGTGACGGTTCCCCGCCCGCGCCACCGGCCCGATAGCGCATGGGCGCCAGACGGCCGAATTCGCGGAACAGGGCACCGAAGGGATCGCCCCGCCGGGACCAGCGATCCGGCCCGAACAGGGCCATGCCCGTCCAGGTCACGGCGCTGTACGCCAGGATCAGCACGGCGAGCGTCGGCGGCTGCGCGGAATCGGGATAGACCAGTTCGAGCCAGAAAACGCCCGCCAGCAGGACAACGGCCGGCCAACGGCCCATGCCGGCGGCCGGCCAGCCGAGGTGATGGCGCCAGCCACGGCCAGCGGCCCATCGCTCCCAGAAGCGATAGCCGTGACGCCATGGATCGAGCGCGCGCCACCAGGCGTCCCCGAACACCACGCTCAGGTAGGCCCCACCCACCCAGAAGGCGACCCACACCAGCGTGACCGCCGGGTTCTCGCTCGCGTGCGCACTGCCGAACAATGCGGTCGTGACGATGAACAGGAAACCGGCGATCCCCGCGATCGGGCCGACCCACACAAGCGGTGGCCGCAGGAGGCCGCGCGCGGGCGCCGCGCCGAGCAGATCGAATCGGCGAGCCACACGCGCGCCGACCGGGCGCAGCAAAGCGATGGCCCCGATGAACGAAAAGGCCACCGCCAGACCAGCGCCCATGAGATACAGGCCCAGCGGCAGAGGCAGATCGTAGCGGCCACCGAGCGCGTGCCCCCACGCCGGTGCGACCGGTGCCGACAGGACGAACAGGAACAGGCCTCGAGAACACGCGCCGCCGGACAAAACGTCAGTCCGGCAGGATTTCGAGATACACAATGGTGCCGTGGCCGTGGCCGCCGTGTAATTCGATCGGGAAACGCCCCGGAATAGCGGCATCGAACCGCATGGTCGCCGCGCCGCCGGCGGGTACCCGCAGTTCACGATCGTATCCATGGAGATGCAGCGTTACTGCCTGGTCGGAACGGAACCGTATCGCGACCGTGTCGCCGGCCTTCGCCGACAGTGTCCGGTTTTCCTCGCGCGAACCGCCGTCTTGGAGCACAACCTCGAAACTCGGCGCGCCGATCGCCACGTTCGCAGTTCCGGGCCATGGACCCGACAATCCGAGCGCCAGCATGACCACGCCGAGCCACCGCAGAGGCGACTGGCGCCGGCGTAACCCCACGCGCATATCCAAACGCCGGCACATCATCGGACCGGATTCTCCGGACCGCGCCCGCGGTATGCGTCAATAAACGCGGCGGCCGGTGCGGCCGTGAATTCCTCCAGCTGCAGCCTTTTCGTCCAGGCGCTCATGACGATCTGCTCGCCCAGCCCCGCCGCCGGCGTGACCACGATCCCCGACCACTGGTTGTCATACAGCCCGGCCCACTCGCGTAACCGGCCCATGACCTCCGCGCCCGGTTCATCGTAATAAATGACGATATTGCCGTGCTCGAGCGCGTGGACCAGCTTCTCCATCGGCTGCCGCGCGTCATACACGCCGGGCTCGACCCAGGTGGGATTGTGTGGCCCCGACAACGGGAAACGATGGTCGTAATCGATCGATCCGGACACATGTTCACGCCCGGCCGAGGGCTCGGAAACCACCTGCGCGCGCATCGCCTCGGTGCCCTGCTCGGCCAGCGTCAGGAAATCGCCCTGACGCGCGCTGGACACCCACCACATGGCGCCGGCAAGCGCCACCAGGAATACCGCGAACAGGGCCGCGTGAATGCGCCGTCGGATCTTCGCCCGGCTCAGTGGCCGACGCGGGCGTCCCGATGCGCCGGCGCCCGATGTGTTCTTCTTCGGCGTGGTTTTTCCGCTTGCGGATTTTGGCTTCCGCTTGCTGTTGCCTTTCTTTCGGCTCAAGGCTTTTCCTCGTGATGACGGCGTTGCCCCGCCGGTCTCCGGTCGGCGCGGTTACAGGGAACGCCATGATGGGCGACCAGGGACTGCAACACGGTAAACCGAATCCGCGGGCACGGATCTGCAGGGCCCCCTGACGATATCGCAGATACCCTGCCAAGTGAATTCGCGCGCGTGTTTCTGCGTCTTGTGGTATGGACGCGAGAGAGGCGGAACCGCCTCAAACGCGCACGGTATGGACGCCCGCCCCCTGAATCCCGCTTTCGCCGAGATTGCCGCGCAGTACCTGATCCAGTTCGCGGGCGAACAGCCCTGGACAGTCGAGCATCGAGAAGTGGCCGGCATCCGGCAGCAGGCGCAGTCCGGCACCCGGAATCATGGCCTGCAGGCGGTAGGCCTCGCTCGGCGGCACCCAGCCGTCCTGTTCCCCCCAGAGGATCGTCACCGGCACCTCGAGCGAGGGATAACGGGCCTCCAGCCACTCGGTGTATTCATAGTCATACTGTCCCACCTGACGATAGTAGGCCGCCTGCCCCTCCGGCCCCGTCCATGGCTCGATCAGCGCCCGTTCCAGATCCGCCGGCAATGGCCGCACGACACCGGTGGCCAGATGGGCCGCCAGCGTGGCCCGGTGGATGTACCCGGGAACGGCGGCGAACACGGATTCATGCTCGCGCACGTGCCGCGAGAACGGCGTCCCCCAGGGACTGAGCAGCACGCCGTCGGCGACCGTGATGCTGGCGACCGGCACCGCTTCGATCAGGTGCGCCCCCATCACGGCGGCCGCGCCAAAATCGTGACCGACCAGATGCGGCCGTTCGAGCCCGCGCTCGCCCAGAAACTCGCGCAGTGCCCGGGCGAAGCTGCGCAGCCGCACCTCCTGTCCCTCGAACTGCTGCGACTCGCCGTAGCCCGGCAGGTCGAGATAATGGATACGGTAGTGCTCACGCAGGCGCTCGATCACGCCCTGCCACACCAGCGAACGGGTGGGCGTGCCATGCACCAGCACGACATCGGGTCCGCTGCCGACCGCATCCCATGCGATTTCCCCGACGCTGGTCTGCTGGCGCCGTGTGACCTGATGGTTCATCGTTCTTCACCCCGCTGTTGAATTACCGTCCCGGACACGGGCCAGTCTGTTTCGAGCATGGCCGTCGTAAATGGTTCCACAATGCAATGACGGAACGGCAGCCGACCACAACGACTCAGCGCATGAACCACCGCGGACGCGCCATGCGCGGCGTCAGGTAAGCGTCTGCAGGAACCAGAGCATGCCCATGCCGGCGGCGAGCGTCAGCAGCACATTGCGCGAGAACCAGGCGACGAAGGCCGCGACGACACCGGCGACCAGGCGCAGATTCTCCGGTGAGAGATCGATGCCGCCGCCGGAGCGCGCCAAAGCCGGCACGACCAGCGCCGCGAGGACCGCCGGGGGGACGTAGCGCAGGGCGCGATCCAACAGCGGCGGCACCCGCATCCATTGCCACAGCTCGATGAACGACAGTCGCAGCAGCCAGGTGCACAGGCCCGCACCGAGGATCGTCAGCCACAGCGTCGCCTCGCTCATGCGGCCTCCGCGCGGTATTCGAACCACACGCCCGCGGCGATCCCGCACAGCGCCCCGGTCACGATCCCGAGATGCAGCGGCATATCCGCGGCGAGCGTCGCCACTACGCCACCCGTGACCGCGGCCGCGATGTGGGGCCGATCCTGCAGCGTCGGCACGAGCAGGACCATGAAGACCAGCGGAATGGCGAAATCCAGCGACCAGTCGCGCGGCACGCTGGCACCCATGAACACGCCGACCGCGGTCGCGGCCTGCCAGGTAAGCCAGAGCGTGATACCGGCCCCGAGGAAAAACCAGTGACCGAATTCCGCCGCACCCGGCTTCCCCTGGCGGTAGTGGTGGATCCCGAGCGCGTAGTTCTGATCCACCAGCACGTAGGCGAGCGGCAACCGCCAGCGCCGGCCGAGGTGCTGGAAATGCGGCGCCAGCGATGCGCTGTACATGGAAAAGCGCAGATTGATGGTAAATACGGTGAGCAGGATGATCGCGGGCATCGCGCCATCCGCCACCAACTGCAGCGTGGCGAGTTGCGAGGCGCCCGCGAAGATCACCACGGACATCGCCATCGCCTGGGCCGAACTGAGCCCGGTGCCGATCGCCGTCAGACCGGCGATCACGCCAAACGGCGCGACGCCCGGAAGCATGGGCGCCACGGCGGCGACGCCGGCGCCGAATTGCTCGCGTCGTGAGGGCATATCCGTCCTGTCAGGGGATGGCGGCGGCGGTTCGACCCGCGACCGGCAGTGGATGATACGACAAGCGCGTGCCGCGGTCATCGCGGACCGCGGCTGGCGGGCATTCAGGCGTCGCGGGTGATCAGGCCCCGGATGCGGCGGCCGACTGCCCCTCCTCCGCCGCGGCCTGACGAATCGCTGCGACCAGTGTAGCGGGTGGCTGGGCGCCCGAAACAAGCCAGCGCTGGTTGAGGATGAACGCGGGCACCGCGTCGACACCCGCGTCCATGAACCGGCGTTTGGCCGCCCGGACGCTGTCGGCATAGCGATCGGAGCGGGCGACCGCCTCGGCCTCGTCACCATCGAGGCCGGCACGCTCCGCGGCGGCACGCAGGACCAGCGGATCGGAGGGATTCTTCGCCTCACCGAAATAGACATCGAACAGGGCCAGATTCAGGGCGGTCTCACGGCCCTGCTCGGCAGCCCAGGCCAGCACCCGATGGGCGTCGAACGTGGCAAGTGCGCGCCGCTCACGGGCACGCCGGAAGTCCAGTCCGAGCCCTTGCGCCAACGCCATGATCTCGCCCTGCGTCCGCTCGACAGTCGCGGCGTCCTGACCATACTTGCGACAGAGGTGATCGAGAATCGGCTCGCCTTCGGGCGGCATGTCGGGATTCAGCTCAAACGGCTGCCAGACGAGTTCGACTTCCACCTCGCCCTCAAGCTCGGCCAGCGCCTGCGCCAGGCGTTTATAACCGATTGCGCACCATGGACAGGCGATATCGGAAACCAGGTCGATCCGTACGGTCTGCATAATCGAGCTTCCTCTTCAGGGCGGCGTGCGGGCCACCTGCCCTCATCGATGACCACCAGTGTACGCCGCGTGGTGGCCACCCTCACAATGGTCCAGCCGACTTCCGTATGATCTGCGCATTTCGCCGGCCCGTCTGCGCCGCCGGGCGCTGCGCCAACGGCACGGGTTTCGCATGGTCTTTTAGAGCGACCGGCCGGAGCCCATGGCCATGGGCCGCGGGACGAACACGCACCGCTCAGCCGGCACCGGAAGACCCTGACCAACCCGAACAACGGAGCACCGATATCGCGGCGAATTCATCCAGCGCCACCGTCGAGATCCAGGAACTGACGGTCCACTACCAGCCGCAGTTCGCGCTGCTGGATGGCCGGCTTGTGGGCTTCGAGGGACTGCTGCGCTGGCAGGATCCTTCGGGCGAACTGGTGCTGCCCTCGGATTTCCTGAACGAACTGAAGCACGGCGGCATGCTGCGCGCCGCGACACTGGACGTGATCGACCGGATGACCGGTCAGATCGAGGACTGGCGGGAACGGCTGCCGCACGAGGCCGGGATCGGCGTCAATATCCCGGCTGCGATTCTGGCGGACCAGTCACTGCTGAAGGATCTGCGCCGGCTGGGGCGGGAGCGGCCCGACATCGCACGGCACCTCGTGATCGAGGTCTCGGAGCGCTCCACCTCGATCGAACTGTCGAACGCGTGCGCGGAACATCGCCGCCTCTGCGGCGACCGGATCCGGCTCGCACTCGATGATGTCGGCACCGGCCCACGGTCGGGAGAACTGATCCGCTCGCTCCCGGTCGATATCGCCAAGCTCGACAACAGTATCGTGGCCGGGCTGCCGGGCAATCGGCGCTGCGCGGCCGTCGCGCGGGCGGTCATCGCCGTCTCCCATGACCACGGGATGCAGGTCGCCGCGGTCGGGATCGAGCACGACAACCAGCGTGACTTCCTGGCCGAGCTGGGCTGCGACATCGGCCAGGGTTTCCATTTCGCGCCGGTCGAGCCGCCGACCCGTGCATCCCGGTGGCTGCCCGACCGCTGACGGGATGCGCGGCCCCGGGGCGGATCGCTATTGCGGCGCGGCCTCGACCGAATGGTCCCCGAAAACCTCGGCATGTGCCGTGTAGACCGCCCCCGCCATCACCGGCAGCAGAACGAGGAAGCCCAGGCCCAGGGGGATCGCCGCTACGATCGCGAGCACGAAATAGATCACCGCCAGCACGAAGTACGCCCCGAGGTTGTCCAGCACCGCGCTGAAACTGGCCTGGATCGCCGCCATGGGGGCATCGATCCCGAACATCACGCGGGGGATCGCGAACAGCAGCAGGGCGCCCGAGACCAGCCCGATCAGCAGCGAGATCAGCATCATCAGCATACCGCCGCCGGCCATCATGCCGACCCCCATACCGCCGGAACCGGAGGCCATCCCGGCGCCGGCTGAGCCGGACATCACCCCGGCGGCGAGCGGCACCAGACCCAGCGCCAGCATCGGGCCAGCGCGCCCCGGTTCGCGAAACGCCTGGAACAGATGCCCGAGTTCGAGAACACGTCCACGCTCGAGCTCGCGTGCACCGTAGACGAGGCCACCGAACAGCGTCGGCATCAGCAGTGCCCCCACGAGACTGCCCAGCAGCGGCACGAACTGGAGCACCACGAAAATAATCCCCATCACGAGCGCCAGTAAGACCCACAACCCGGCGCTCTGCGTGAACAGGTTCCAGCCGCGCTGCAGCCAGCGCCCGGCGGCCCCTGCATCGACCCGTTGATGATTCATCCCGGACCTCCCGATCAGCCCGACTCCCTCTATGGAGTCACGGACTTCATCATACGCATCTGCCACCTGGAGACGAATCCTGGCGACAAGGAGCCATGACGCACCGCGCGTTCGCGGGTGAATCGCGTTGACAGCCCAGCCCGAGGGCTGCAGTCTTTGATTTCGGATTGCCCACAATGTATCTGCTCACTGCAGCGGGATTCCGGGTTCAACTACCATCAAGGGGCGTGGTATCCGTGTCAGCCACAACCCGATCTTCCCCCATTCGGGCCTTTTGGCCCCAGGATAAAACAGCAATGCTCCGAGCGATCCGAACCATCCGTTTTTCGCCGCCGGCAGCGGTGATCCTCGCGCTCATCGCGGGCATGATCACACTGCCCGCCTTCGCTGCCGACCCTGATACACGCGGCTATGTCACCACCCGTGACGGTGACGTCTGGATGACGCGTTACGGCGAGTGCTGGCGCAGTCCGTATCCGGCTGAAGAGGACCAGAGCGAATTCGCCGAAAAATGCGGCGACGTTGTCGACAGCGACGGCGACGGTGTCAACGATCCCGACGACCAGTGCCCGGATACGCCCGAAGGGGTCCGCGTCGACGACAACGGCTGCGCCCTCGACAGCGATGGCGACGGCGTCACCGACGTCAACGATCAGTGTCCGGGGACGCCGTCCGGCGCCCGCGTGGATGCCAACGGCTGTGCGCTGGACAGCGACGGCGATGGCGTGGCTGACCACGCCGATTCCTGCCCGGGTACCGCTTCGGGACGCCCGGTCGACAACAGCGGCTGTGTGCTCGACAGCGACGGCGACGGTGTCGCGGACGACCGCGACCAGTGTCCCGGCACGCCGGAAGGTGCCGAAGTCCGCGATAGCGGCTGCGAAGTCATCGATCTCGAGGTCGAAGGCGGCGAATTCGCCGTCAACAGTGCCGAGCTGCGTCCGGAGACGGAGCGGGCGCTGCAGGACACGGCCGCAAGCCTCAAGGCCCGCGGCGGGGTCGATCGGATCGAGATCATCGGTTACACCGACAGCCAGGGCAGCGCGGACTACAACCGCGACCTCTCCCGCCGTCGTGCCGAGGCCGTGGCCGATTATCTTGCCGACCAGGGTATCGACCGCGACCTGATGTCCGTGTCTGGACGTGGTGAGGCGGATCCGGTCGCGACCAATGCGACCGCAGAGGGACGCGCGCGGAATCGGCGCGTGATCATCCTGCCGCGCTAACGGCGCTATTCAGGCAGGCAAGAGCAAGGGCCGGGACAGCAGTATGTGTCCCGGCCCTTTTCTTTTTCGGAACCGCCCGAATACACGGGCGGAGTCCGGGCTCAAGCCGCGGCGTTCAGCCTGGCAGGATGAAGTAGAGTGCCGCCGGGATCGTGATCAGGGCGGCCGCATTCCCCATCACCACGATCGAGGCCACCTGCCCGGGCCCACGCTGGTAGTGCTCGGCAAGGATGTAGTTCAGAACCGCCGGCGGCAGCACACCGAAGAGCCACAGGAGGCCGGCCTGCGGACCGGTCAGCCCAAACGCGGCGATAAACATCCATGCGGCCAGCAGACCGGTCGCCGGACACAGCAACGCGCCGACGAGGCCCACCCGCCATTGTGAAAGGTCGACATCGGTCAGGCGCACGCCCAGTGCCACAAGCATCAACGGAATCGATACATCCGCCATCATCTCGAGACCGGGGAGCAGCAGTTCCGGCGCCCGCCAGTCCCCGAAATGCGCCCAGAGGCCGACGATCGTCGCGATCAGAATGGGGTTGTACAACAGCGGCCCGAGCGAGGCCCGACCGTGCAGCATGAACACCCCGAAGGTGAAGTGCAGCGTCATCGAAACAACGAACAGCACGACCGCCAGCGCAAGTCCGGCGTCACCGAACGCGAGGGCCGCCAGCGGCAACCCGAGATTGCCCGCATTGTTGAACATCATCGGCGGCGCGACCGTGCGGGCCGACCGCCCCGCAAGCCGGATCACCGGCCACGCGAGGAGCCCGCTGGCCAGCACGACGAAGCCAGCGCCCAGCGCGGGCACCAGGATCGCAGAGGCCTCGGGGAGTTTCTCCGACAGCACGAAGAACAGCAGCGCCGGCACGAACAGATGCACGTTGAGCCGGTTCGCGACCGCCATATCGCTGGCGCGGAACCGTGCATACAGATAACCGACCAGAATGACCGCGAAGACCGGTACCGTGACCTCGAGAACCTGCCACACTGCGTTGACTCCGTGGTCGCATAAGGACCGCGCAGGATAGCGCCGAGCGGCGGTGGCGGCCACCGCACGACGGCATCAGCCTGGGCCATGTTAGCCTCCGCCCGCACCTGCCGGTGCACGCCCGTATCCGGGCACACGATCATCAACGACACCATGTCCGCGGCAGCTATGGGGCCACCTCGCGCCTCTGCGCCGGTACCCGCGGTCATGGCCGGACGGAGTACCGCTATGGCCATTGCGCGCAGCGCGACCGCCAGTGAGGCCGATGGCTCGCCCGCCGCCGGCATCGCCTTCATGTGCGCGGGCGTTTTCTGCCTGACGATCAACGACGTGTTCGCGAAATGGCTCGGCGAACTGTACCCCGTGGTCGAGGTCGCCTTCTTCCGCATGTTGTTCGCGCTGCCGCTGATCGTCGGTGTGGCCTTGGCGGTCGCCGGGCCGCGTTCGCTCACGACCGCGCGCCCGCTCGCGCACATCGGCCGCGGACTGCTCGCGACCTGCGCGACGCTCAGTTTCTTCCTCGGACTGACGCTGCTGCCACTGGCCGAGGTGAGCGCGATCGCGTTCACCGCTCCGCTGTTCGTCACGCTGCTCGCCATACCGCTGCTGGGCGAGCGTCCCGGCCCCGTCCAGTGGATAGCGACCATCGCCGGCTTCGGCGGCATCCTGCTCATTGCACGCCCGGGCGGCGCCGCCTTCTCGCTGGCGGCCCTGGCGCCGCTCACCACGGCATTCGCCTACGGCATGCTCATGCTCACCGCACGCATGCTGGGGCGCCGCGAGACCATCTGGGCGACCATGTTCTATGCGACGGCGGTCCCGCTGGTGCTGATCGGCATGCTGCTGCCCTGGGTCTGGAAGACGCCGGAACTCGCCCATCTGCCGTACTTCATCGGCTCCGGACTCTTCGGCGGCCTCGCGATGACCCTGATCACCCAGGGGTTCCGCATCGGTGTCGCCTCGGTCGTGGCCCCCTTCGACTATACGGGCCTCGTCTGGGCGACGGTGTTCGGCTGGCTCATCTGGGCTGAGATACCGTCACCGCTGTCCGTGGCGGGCGGCATCGTCATCGCCCTCTGCGGTGGCTATCTGGCCTACAGCCAGACCCGCAATGGCCGCCGCCGGCCATCGGAGCCGGAACCGCTGCACCCGCCACGCGGGGACTGACCCGTTGCGCTCGCGCCAGGCGGGTCATGCGGGTCTTATCCATCGCCCGACGAACCGGACCCTGATCCTTTCGGGCGCCAACGAAGCCAGCCACGACCCGCGTGCGCCGGCGCCATTGACGGTGTACGACCGGGCGTCCCGATCCACGGGGACTGGTCCTCGACGGCCAACGGGTCACCCCGCCGCAGCCGCCAGACCGTATAAGCGGCCATCGCCGCGAGCGTCAGGGCCACCAGCCAGAAAAAGCCGGCCGGCCCGAGGTACTCCATGGACGCCCCCGCCAGCAGAGGGCCCGCGATCGCCCCCACCCCGTACAGCATGATCAGACTGCTGCCCGCGCCGACGAACTGCTCCGGGCGCAGTCGGTCATTGGTGTGGGCGGAGAACAGCGGGTACAGCGCGAGCGAGGCCGCGCCGATCACCATCCCGAAAAACATGACCGGCGTGACGGCTTCCTCGGCTGCGCTCGCAGTCGCGGTCACCCACGCGGCGCCGAAGGCGGCAGCGGCGCCGGCGATACTCACGGCCAGGATCATGATGCGGCGATCGAGCCGGTCCGACGCCCTGCCGATCGGCCACTGACACACGGCGCCGGCGCCGATCAGCAAGGCCATAAACAGGGAAATCTGGGCGGTGGACATGCCGGCGCCGGCGGCATAGACCGGCCCCATGCCCAACAGTGCGCCGCCCGCGATCCCGGCCACGCAGCTGCCCACGGCACCCAGGCCGCAGGCGCGATAGAGCCGCAGGGGTCCCATTGCGGTCCACTGCTGCACGGCGGGCGCCTGGGTTACCACCAGCAGAATCGGCACGGCGGCCAGCGATACCAGCATCGCGACCAGAATGAAGAGGTCGTGGAGCATCGGATCGGCCGCGTTGAGCAGTAATTGCCCGCCCGTCAGGCCCGCATAGCTGATGATCATGTAAATCGAGAGCAGGCCGCCGCGGTGTTCATTGGTCACGCGATCGTTGAGCCAGCTCTCGGCAACGATATAGACGCCGGCGAAGGCGAAACCGGTGACGAGCCGCATCAGCACCCAGACCCACGGCGCGATGACCATGCTGTGGACCAGCACGGTCACCGAGGCCATCGACGCGAAAGCGGCGAAAACCCGCAGATGCCCCACCTGTTGGATGAATTTTGGCGTGAGCCACGAGCCGAGCAGGAAACCGATAAAGTAGCCCGAGATGATCAGCCCGGTGGTGTTGGTCGCAAATCCCTCAGCGGTCGCCCGGACACCGATGACCGTGCCCTGCAGACCGTTGCCGAGCATGAGCATGAGCATGCCGAGCAACAGTGCCCAAATACCGAGAGCGGCGCTGAGAACCGGCCTGTCGGTCGTGTTACGCCGGGATCCCACGGGATACCTCCCGGTCGTCATACCGTTTCCTGCTGCATTCCGACAAGGGTGCTCTCCCCGCAAAGGATCCGCTCGGTCTGGTCCCGGCGACCATAGATAATCCATCGCTGTACAGCCAGCCCCCATCGCGCGATGATCCCGCCCGCCGTCTATTCCCGCTGGACCCGAAGCCATGAAAACCGCACTGGAACAATGCACGGCGCTCCTGCACGACCTCGTCGCGTTCCCCTCGGTCAGTGGGCAATCCAACCTGCCGATCGTCGAGTACATCGAACGCTGGCTGGCGGAGCACGGGGTCCCCTGTGAACGGGTGAGCGACGAGTCCGGCGAGCGCGCGAACCTGTTCGCCACGATCGGGCCCGACCGCGGCGGCGGGGTCATGCTGTCGGCCCACCTCGACGTCGTGCCGGCCGTGCCGGACGGCTGGGACAGTGCGCCATTCACACTGACCGAGCGCGACGGCCTCCTGTTCGGGCGCGGTGCCGTCGACATGAAGGGCTTTCTCGCGGCGGTGCTCGCCATGGTGCCGGTGTTCCAGGCCCGCGCGGCGGAACTCGACCGGCCGCTGCATCTCGCGTTCACGTATGACGAGGAGTCCGGGAACTTCGGCGCCCAGCGGCTGTACGATTTCCTGATGGCCCGCCCGACCCGGCCCGCGATCGCCATCGTCGGCGAACCCACCGGCATGCGGCCCATCGTCGGTCACAAGGCGGGCTACGAAATGATCGCCGAGGTGCATGGCGCCGCGAGCCACGCCGCGCGTCCCTACGCCGGGGTCAACGCGATCCACTACGCCAGCCGGCTGATTGCCCATCTGGAAGAGCGCGCCCAGTCGATGGCGGCGCAGCCGCGCGTGGGCTCGCCGTTTGATCCGCCGTACACGACCATCAACGTCGGCTGGATCGAGGGCGGCATGGCCCGCAATGTCGTACCCGAATCCTGTCGCTTCGACTGGGAGATCCGCCCCATTCCCGAGGACGACGGCGATGCGATCCTTGCCGGCATCCAGCAGCACATCGACACCGTCCTGCAGCCCGAAATGCGGGCGCAACACCCGGACACCGGAATCATGCTCCGGCACGAGGTCATCTACCCGGCACTGCGGGCCGAGCCCGACGGCGCCGCCGCCCGGCTCGTGCGCGACCTCTGGACCGACGCGCCACCCGGCGTCTTCTCGATCGGTACCGACGGCGGTTATTTCCAGGCCGCCGGGATATCCACGGTCATCCTGGGCCCCGGCCAGACCGCGCGCATGCACGAGACCAACGAATACATCGAGGTCTCCGAGCTCGAGGCCTGCCTGGATTTCCTCGGACGGCTCGCTGAACACGCGGACCGCCGAGGATGAGCGAAACGCCCTCGGCCGCCCCCCGCGAGCGATCGCGAGCAAGCTCGCTCCTACAGGTAGAATCATCCGCCGAGTGACAGGATTCATGTAGGAGCGAGCTTGCTCGCGATCAGCGGGCCCCGTGCCCTCGCGTTGATGATTCGCGAAAGAACCGCAGCACGGCGTCTTGATCCCACCCGTCGGCGTAACGGCTCAGCCGTCTTCGCGATCCCGGGCCTTGCGCTCCAGGCGGCGGGCATGGAGCACCGGTTCGGTATAGCCGCTCGGCTGCTCGCGTCCACGGAAGATGAGATCGCAGGCGGCCTGGAACGCGACGCTGTGTTCGAGATCGGCGGTCATCGGGCGGTAGGCCGGATCGTCGCTGTTCTGTTTATCCACGACGGCGGCCATCCGCTCCAGCGTCTTACGGACCTGTTCCTCGCTGCACACCCCGTGGCGCAGCCAGTTGGCGATGTGCTGGCTCGAGATCCGGCAGGTGGCCCGATCTTCCATCAATGCGACGTCGTTGATGTCCGGCACCTTCGAACAGCCGATCCCCTGATCGATCCAGCGCACCAGATAGCCGAGAACGCCCTGCGCGTTGTTATCCAGTTCCTGCTGGATTTCCTTCGTGGACCACGAGGGATCCTCGGCGACCGGGATCGTCAACAGATCATGCAGGTCCGCCCTTTGCCGACCCGCGAGGCGGTCCTGGACGGCCAGCACGTCGGTCCGGTGGTAGTGGATGGCATGCAGCGTGGCCGCCGTCGGTGACGGTACCCACGCGCAGTTCGCCCCCGCGTCCGGGTGCGCCTGCTTCGTTTCCATCATCTCGGCCATCTGCTCCGGTTTCGGGAACATGCCCTTGCCGATCTGGGCGCGCCCGCGGAACCCGCAGGCGAGGCCGACATCGACGTTGCGGTCCTCATAGGCCTGGATCCAGGGCTCGCTCTTCATGGCCTCCTTGCGCACCATCGGGCCCAGTTCCATCGAGGTATGGATCTCATCGCCGGTGCGGTCGAGGAATCCGGTATTGATGAAGATGACCCGCTCGCGCGCCTCACGGATGCATGCCTTGAGGTTGACCGTGGTGCGGCGTTCCTCGTCCATGATGCCGACCTTGAGCGTATTGCGCGCCAGCCCCAAGGCGTCCTCGACGCGGCCGAACAGTTCGACCGTGAAGGCGACCTCCGCGGGACCGTGCATCTTCGGCTTGACGATATAGACACTCTCGCCGGTGCGCGAGTTGACCACCGAACCGGTGCGCTTGAGGTCATGCATGGCGATCAGCGACGTCATCATGGCATCGAGCATGCCTTCGGGGATCTCGTTCCCGTCGGCATCGAGCACCGCCGGCGTGGTCATCAGATGGCCCACGTTGCGGACCAGCATGAGGCTGCGCCCGGGCAGGGTCAGGTTGCCGCCATCCGCGGCCGTGTACGTCCGGTCGGGGTGCAGCCGTCGCGTGAGCGTGCGCCCGCCCTTATCCAGCTTCTCCTCGAGCGATCCGGTCATCAGCCCGAGCCAGTTGCGATAGACGAGGGTCTTGTCCTCGCCATCGACCGCGGCGACCGAATCCTCGCAGTCCTGGATGGTGGTGACCGCCGCCTCGAGGATGACATCGCGGACGCCCGCCGGGTGGTCGCGCCCGACCTCGTCCTCGTGATCGATCCGGATCTCGGCGTGCAGCCCGTGATGCGCGAGCAGGATGCCGTCGGGCGCGTCTTCCGACCCCGTGTAACCGACAAACTGGTCGGGATCACTCAGCGCCGTTTCGCCCGTGTCGGTGTGTACCCGCAGACGCCGGCGACCCCCATCCTTGCTCAGCGCATAGCCGGTCGCGTCGCGGTGGCTCGCATCCGCCAACGGCGCGATCTCATCGAGTATCGCCGCCGCGTGTTCCATGACCCTGCGGCCGCGCACCGGGTTATAGCGCGAGCCTTTCTCGGCGCCATCGGTCTCCGGGATGATATCGGTACCGTAGAGCGCGTCGTAGAGACTGCCCCAGCGCGCATTCGCCGCGTTGAGGGCGAAGCGGGCGTTGCTCACCGGCACGACGAGCTGCGGTCCGGGCACGGTCGCGATCTCGGCGTCCACCCCGGACGTGGAGATGGCGAAATCCTCGCCCTCGGGTTCCAGATAACCGATCTCTTCCAGCAATGAACGGACCGTAGACGGATCCGGCCGGGCCCCGGCGTGCTCGCGGCAGAAGGCATCGAGCCGGCCCTGCAGCGCATCACGACGTTCCAGCAGGTCGCGATTTTTCGGTGCGAGATCACGCACAATCGCGGCCAGACCCTCCCATACCGAATCGGGCTCGATCCCGAGCCCGGGCACCACCTCATCGGCGACCAGCGCATGGAGCGCCCGATGCACATGGAGTCCGGCCACCTCGATTCTGTCCGTCATCACGTCTACCCTGGTTGCCCGGCGCGCGCGCCGGCTTGTGCGGATTACCCTGTCATCCCGATCCGCCCGCCGCAACGACGGGCAGCCCGGGACGCACTCACGCCGGCGTCGCTTCTCATATCCTGGCCGCCATCTGGCGGGCGATCGCCGACTGTCCCAGCGATCATTCCAGACAAAAAACACATCGTGCGCAAGCGGGTCAGGCTCGGGTACAGTGGCCGCTCGCGCGGTCGACCCGCAAGTTCCCAACCGATTCCGGCACCGACATGCAGATCAGTGAACTCAATATCTATCCGGTCAAATCGTTGCATGGCGTCGGTTTGACCCGTGCGCGCCTGACGCCACGCGGGCTGGCGTACGACCGGCACTGGATGGTCGTCGACGCGGCCCAGCGTTTCGTTACGCAGCGGGAAATTCCGCCCATGGCCCGCATTGCGGTTCGCCTGACCGACGACGCGCTCATCCTGGAACACGCCGATCACGCCCCGTTGACCATCGAACTGACGCGCTCCGACCAGCCGCGGCTTGCGGTAACCATCTTCCAGGACGAGTGCGAGGCACTGGATGAGGGCGAGGAGGCCGCGGCGTGGCTGAGCGCGATACTCGGCCAGCAGGGGCTGCGCCTCGTGCGGTTCGCGGAGGACCGGCGGCGCGATGTCGAGCCCGACTGGCTCCGGGGCGAGCAGGCACACACCGCCTTTCCGGATGGCTATCCGTTTCTCGTGACCGCCGAGGGTTCACTCGCCGGGCTCAATGAAAGCCTGGCCAAAAAAGGGCTGGACGCCGTTCCCATGGACCGCTTCCGCCCGAATATCGTGGTCGACAGCGACGCGCCATTCGCGGAGCGGGACTGGGATGAACTGGCAGCGGACGGAGACGGCTGGCGGATCGGTATCCGCAAACCCTGCAAGCGCTGCAAGGTGATCACGGTCGATCAGGACAACGGGACCACGCCCCTGATCAAGGAACCCTTGAAGACGCTCGCGGAGATGGCGACGCAGCCGGGCATGAAGGGCGCGTTCTTCGGCCAGAACGCCATTCTGCTCGACGGTGACGGGCAGACCGTGGCGGTCGGAGACCGGGTCACGGCCAGCCCTCGTTGACACGATGATCTGGCGGTCCGGCCGCCGGTCATCGTGTCAACGGGCATCCGTTTTACGCCAGGGTCGTCAGCAGTTTGCCGGCCACCGCTTCGGATGACTGCGGGTTCTGCCCGGTAATCAGGCGGCCGTCGACCACGACATGCGACGCCCAGTCTCCGCCGGTGCTGACATCCGCACCGAGTTCGCGCAGGCGGGCCTCGAGCAGAAACGGGACTTTTTCCTCCCCACCGACGGCCCGCTCTTCGGAATCAGTGAAGGCCGTGACCCGGCGGCCCGCGACAAAGGGCTGACCATCGCGTCGCTGCAGGCCGCTGAACACCGCCGGCGCGTGGCAGACACTGGCGATCACCTTGCCCTGCTCGTCGAAGCGCAGCAGCAGCTCGTGCAGTTGCTGGTTGTCAGGGAGGTCGAACATCGTGCCGTGACCGCCCGGCAGATACACGGCATCGAAGTCGTCCGCGGAGAACGTATCGAGGGCGGGGGTTCCCTTCAGCCGCCGGATCGCCTCGCTCCATTCCGCTGCCTGCTCTTCGCTCGGCTCGCTGTTCGGATCGACCGGGACGTCGCCACCGGCGACCGAGGCCACCGTGACCTCGTGGCCGGCGTCCGTCAGCCGCATCCATGGGACCGCATACTCCTCCAGCCAGACCCCGGTGGGGTCACCATTGGACATGCGATCGTGACTGGTCAGTACGAAAAGGACGGCGCTCATCGGGGCATCTCCCGTGCAGGGTGTTGCCACCGATGTGGGGGTGCAGGCGTAGCCGAACAACCCCTGCGCGGGCTGAATCCGCGCGCAGGGGCGTGTGGGGTGGGTGCCGACCGGCAGTCGCGTACAGCGCCGCTCGGCTACTTCTTAGCGCCGGCCTTTTCGTCGCGGGCCCAGTTGCGTTCCGGATCCGGGTCGCCGGGGCGCGCGCCATAGGGCAGGCGCTCGTCTTCGGGCGCAAGCCCGCCGGCCGGGTGGTTTTCGGTCGCGGTGCCGCCGAGGCTGGCCTCGCGTGAGGCATGCACCTCGTCAGCGGCCAGCGGCTCGGGATCGTCGTCCGCGTACGCGGAGGGACGCGAATCGTCCGGACGCGTCGCCGGTGTGGTCCCGGATGCCTTCGACACACGCAGGCCGTCCGCGCCGAGCATCGCCTCGCGCGATCCCCGGACCCCCGCGTCCGCCTCTTCATCGCGGTTCGGGCCTTCGTCTTTCCTGGTCGTACCCATCGCTATAGCCTCCATACACTGATCATCCATGCCTGTGACCCATTATAGACGATCGGCATGCGCCGATCAGCCGCGGCACACAACCACCGCGCGCCGGGAGCCTATCCGCGAAAACCGGACAGCCTCCTAAGCAGAATCGTCCCGCAGTATATGGCGCAGCCCCGAACACTCCACCATCGGATCGTCGCAGTTGACGACGATCTCCGAACGCGCGAGCACGTAGCTGCGACCAGTGATCGTGTTCTCGACGACGTCATGGCCGCCGGCCTCGCTGATACCGGTCAACTCGCCGATGAAGCTCGTGTCTCGCAGCGATACCGTCTCCAGCCGGTCACCGGGACCGATCCGGTTTTCGTAATGCATCAGCGCCAGGCGCGCCGACGTGCCGGTGCCGGTAGTGCTGCGACAGATCACGCCGGGATGCACATACGTCGTCGAGCGCGAACGATAGAAATCATCCGCCACCTGTTCGACCGGTCCCATGAAATGCAGGAACGGCAACGGGCCGACATCACCCAGGCTGTAATGGGAGAACACGCTCTTGGCGCGGATCGCCTCGACGATGTCATGTGCGCAGGCGGCGATGCGCGACTCCTCCTCGCGTGTCAGCGCGAAGCCGAGTTCGGCCGCGTCGACCAGCGCATAGAAGCCGCCGCTATAGGCGATGCTGTAGGTCACCTCACCGATGGATGGCACCTCGATCGTGGTCCGATACGTATCGATATAGCTGGGCAGGCCCTCGGCGGTCACGGACTCGACGACCCCGTTGGTTACATGCGCCTCGATCTGCACCAGTCCCGCCGGTGCCTCGAGCATGAACCGCTGGTGCCCCTCGTGTTTCTCCACGATGCCGCTCTCGAGCGCCGCCATCGCGGTGCACAGCGTGTTGGAGCCGGAATAGATCGGATAGCCCATCACTTCCATGATGATGTAGCCGGCCTCTGCCTCCGGGTGACTGGCGGGCACGATCAGGTCCACCGACATTTCCGGCATGCCGTAAGGCTCGAACAGCAGCAGTCTGCGCAGCCCGTCCGCATCCGCCTGCAGATACTCCATCTGCTCGCGCACCGTTGCCCCGGGCAGGGGCTTGATGCCACCGACCACGATCCGGCTGACATCGCCGCCGGCGTGGGTGTCGATCAGCTCCAGGCTCAGGGCGTCGCTCATGCCATTCCTTCCAGCGCATACGGTGCGCCGTGCTCATCCCACTGCGAATTCGGCACGATCACGATCTTGCCGAGGAAGCCGCTGCCTCGGTTGACGAAGTAGTCCTCGGCGGCGCGCAGATCCGACAACCGGAATGCGGCATGGAGCACCGGGCGAAGCTTGCCACCGCGGACCCACTCGATGAGCTGTTCGGCCTCTTCCCGGGTCCCGTGGGAAACGCCGAAGATCTGCACCTGGTAGAGATAGATCCGCGTCCACATGATCTCGCTGAGATTGCCGCCACTGGCGCCGGCGATGCTCAGGCGCGGATACGTGGCCCGGCGGCGCATATCGAAAATCATCGCATCGATGAACTGGTCGGTCATGGTCCCGCCGACGAGATCCATCACCGCATCGATCGGCTCCCCCTGCGTCACCTCGCGTACACGATCAACGAACCCTTCCATATCGGATCGGTCGAGCACGGCCTCGGCACCAAGTTCGCGCAGCGCCTCCGCCTTGTCCTGTCGGCTGAGCGCATACGGGATCGCTCCCATCACGCGGCACAGCTGGATGAGTGCCGTACCGACCCCACCGCTGGCGCCGGTCACGAGCACGCGCTCCCCTGCGCGAACGCCCGCCGCATTCAGCATGTGCACGGCCGTCTGGTAGGAGCACATCCCCATCGCCGCCAGTTCGGCATCGGCGAGTTCGGGATTGGGCACCGAATGAAACTGATCCGACGGCACGGCGATATATTCGGCGAAACCGCCGTCGGCACCATGGCCGTAGTAATCCGGCGTCAGATTGATGTCGCGACGGTCATCCGCATACAGATTGAAGTCGAGCAGGCCACGGTCGCCGATGCGTCCCTCATCAACGCCCTCGCCCACGGCGACCACGCGCCCGGCCACATCCGCGCCCTGAATGCGCGGGAACGTGAATGTCGGTGAGCCGCCCATCGCGAAGGAGGTGACATCGCCCTTGTCCTTCGTGGGATACAGGCCCTCCCGTGCCTTGCGGTCGGTATTGTTCTTGGCGGTGGCGGTCACCTTGACCAGCACCTCGCCGGCTCCGGGTTCCGGGACCGGTACATCTTCGTGGTACACCAGCTTGTCGGTGCCACCGTGTCCGGTGAGCAGCATCGCCGCCATGGTCGATGGGATCAGTTCGGAGCTCACGCGTTCCTCCTGCCTGTGCATGAATGCGTAGGGGGGCCATTATTCCCGTTACCCGCATACCACACCAACCCGGTTCCGCGGGTTACGGCTTCAGGACGTGAGGCGCCCGTGCAGGGCCAATGCATTCTCGATACCCGCCTCGCTGGCGGTGTTATTGAAGATGCACCATGTCTCGGCATGACCGGCGCGCGACGGGAGGTTACCGGCGAGCTGGTCGAGGAACGCGTCGGTGTACGCGGAATAGAACCGTTGCGGCCGACCATGCAGGCGCAGGTATACACGCCCGCCCCAGCCTCCGGGCTCATCGGCACCCGCGACCGGAGGCGGATCGGCCGCTGCCCGGCTGACGGAGAAACGAGCGAGCAACTCGTCCGCCCGACCGTCGAACCAGCCGGAATGGCGCGGTTCACAGACGACACCGCCATCGAAGTGCTCGCGCAAGGCCTCGAGGAAACCACCGACCTCCTCTTCCTCGAAATCCAGCGACGGGGGCAGTTGCACGAGCAGCGGGCCCAGCCGATCGCCGAGGCCGTGGACCTCCTCGAGGAAATCGTCCAGCCCTTCGTGCCCGCGCAGACGCTGATCGTGGCTCAGCCAGCGCGGCAGCTTGACCGCGAAGCGGAAATCTTCGGACACTTCCGAGGCCCACTTCGCGTACTGGGTGCGCCGGTGATGGCGATAGAAACTGCTGTTGACCTCGACGGCCGGCAGCCGCCGGGCGTAACGCGCCAGGTGCGTGCCCTCACCGGGGAATTGCGCCTGGATCGGTTTCAACAGACGCCAGCTTGCAGTGCCTGTGTAGATCATGGCGCGCGAATCGTCGCCTCTCGGACTCCAGGGGATTTTCGATCCAGACCCGGTGGCGCATCACGGAACGATGCGGATCGGGTCAGGAGCCTGTCCGGGAAACCCCGGACAGCCTCCTCGCATCAAATATGGAACGCGTGTGGACGTCTGTCGACCGGGCTCAGTACCCGAGTTCCAGATCCACTTCCCATGACAGCGGCTCGCCCCGCATGAACTGCTGGATGCTCTCGACCCCCTGATCGATGTGGCGCTCCAGCACGCCCTCGGCATTGGCGGCCTGATCGCCGGTTCCGAGCACGTTGGGCAGCTTGTGATAGCCCGTGCGGGTCGGGCACTGGAAATAGCACGTCTCGGGGAAAACCATCCCGTAATCCGGCCATACGTCAGCGGCGTACCCGGCGATGGCCTCGCTCTTGAGCGCCCGCTGCAGCGGCACTTCCTGAGTGAGATTGCCACGGGCGATATTGATCAGGAAGGCCGTGGGCTTCATCGCGGCGAGTTCGCGCTCGCCAAAGAAGTGCTCGGTCTCGCCGGTGATCGGCGTCGCGAGCATGACGTAATCCGCCTGTGGAAGCAGGTCCCGCAGCGCATCCGGGCCGTGCACGCTGTCGACGTGATCGCCGCCGCGTTCCGGGTGTCGCCGGATCGCCATGACGTGCATATCGAAGGCCTGCGCGAACTTCGCGATCGCGGTCCCGATCCTGCCAAGACCGACGACGAGCAACGTCCGCCCGGACAGCATCGCCGAGCGCGTACCCGGTTCGTACAGCGGGAAGTACTCGGCCTCGCGCATGGCCTGCTGTTTCATGACCAGTCGTTTCGCGCTCCCCAGCAGCAGGGCCATCGCATGCTCGGCGACCGCCGGGCCATTGGCGCCGCGCGAGTTGCACACGCGGATGCCTTTCTCCATGAGCTTCGCGGAATCAAGCCGATTGACGCCGGCATGCATCCAGCAGATGAGCTTGAGATGGTCGGCGATATCGAGGATGCCGGGCGGCAAGCAGAAACCCATCAGGATATCGGCGTGCCCCGCCTCTTCGGCCAACCCCTCGTACGAGGCGTCGAAGCGCGAGAACGAGGGGATCTCGTCGTGCGCCACGACCTCCGTTTCGGTCGGCAGTGCCGAGCGCACGCGCTCGATTTCCTGGGCATGAGCCTGCCAGGTGAGCAGAACCTTCATTGAAACTACCCTTTGCGTTGGTCCGGACGCGCGGAATCGCTGCGGGCGATCAGAAAACGACCGGGGCGCCGGCTGTTGCCTTCGGCAAAAGCCGGCCTACGGTCTGCAGAGAGATTCGGGATCCCCGAGGAGGCGGACCGCCCCATGATTCAAGGGAGCCGATCCGCAAAACCCCGCCCGCGCATCATTCTTGCGCGAGACGTTCCAGTGCCTGCTCCAGGCGCTCCACCGTACGGTCCACGTGTTCGAGTTTGTCCAGACCGAAAAGACCGATCCGGAATGCCTGGTAATCGTCGGGTTCATCGCACATCAGCGGCACTGCACCGGCCACCTGCAGGCCTGCCCCGGCGAAGCGCCCGACGATACCGGCGTCGTCCGCATAGCTGACCACCACGCTGGGGGCCTGGAAGCCTTCCGCCGCGACGCTCTCATAGCCGTAACGGGCCAGCAGCGCGCGCACGCGATCACCCAGTTGCTGTTGCGCCTCGCGTACGTTCTCGAGGCCATCCTTCTCAGTTTCTTCCATGACCTCGCGGAGCCGCCGCAGGCCATCGGTGGGCATGGTTGCGTGATACGCATGGCCACCACCTTCGTAGGTCTCCATGATCTGCAGCCACTTGCGCAGATCGATCGAGAAGCTTGTGCTGGTCGTGTCCTCGATGCGCTGCCGGGCGGTCTCGCTGAGCATGACCATCGCGCAGCACGGCGTCCCGGTCCAGCCCTTCTGCGGCGCGGTAATAAGCACATCCACGCCGGTCGCCTGCATATCGACCCAGAGCGTGCCGGAGGCGATGCAGTCGAGCACGAACAGGCCGCCGACCTCGTGCACGGCGGCGGCGACGCGCCGGATGTAGTCCTCGGGCAGCATGATGCCGGCGGAGGTCTCGACGTGCGGCGCACAGACTACCTCCGGGCGCTCCTCCCGGATCCGGGCCTCCACTTCCTCGATCGGCGCCGGCGCGAAGGGCGCGCGCGAGTCTTCGCCGGTCTGGCGGGCTTTGAGGACGGTCGAATGGGCGGGGATATCGCCCATATCGAAAATCTGGGTCCAGCGATAGCTGAACCAGCCATTGCGGATGATCATGCAGTTGCGCCCGGTGGCGAACTGGCGGGCCACGGCCTCCATGCCGAACGTGCCGCTGCCGGGCACGATCACGGCCGAATGGGCGTGGTAGACGCGCTTCAGCGCCGCGGAGAGATCCCGCATCACGCCCTGGAAGGCCGCGGACATATGGTTGAGCGAGCGGTCGGTATAGACGACCGAGTATTCGAGCAGTCCGTCCGGATCCACGGAGGTTTGCGGTTCAGCGGCCATGATCATCTCCCGGTCAGCCTGAGTGGGCGGCCAAGGATACACGGGTTGCCTGCCCGCACCCCAACCAGGCGCCGGATATCCGGGGTCAGCAGGCCATGGGGCGGCAGCGGGCGCTGCCGCCCCATGAGCCCCAGAGGGGAACGCCGGTCACGCGGCGAGGCGGTCGATCCGCTCGCGGGCCGATTCCAGCGCCGCCTGACTGGTTTCCTCCCCCATCGCCAGGCCTTCCGCGCGCGTCACCGTGACATCGGTGATCCCGAGGAACCCGAGCATATGCTGGAGGTAGGGCGCGGCGAAATCGATATCGGTGCCGGCGTACTGGCCGCCGCTGGTGACGAACACGTAGGCGCGCTTGCCTTCGAGCAGTCCCTCGGGGCCATTCTCCGTATACCGGAACGTCGTGCCGGCGCGGGCGACATGATCGAACCACGCCTTGAGCGTCGACGGAACAAGGAAATTGTAGACCGGCACACCGATCACCACCGTGTCCGCTTCCTGCAGTTCCTGGACCAGCGTATCCGCGTGGGCCGCCGCCCGCGCCTGCTCGGTGGTGCGCTCATCGGCGGCCGTCAGGCCGGCGAAAAACGTCTGCTGATTGAGATGCGGTACCGGGTATTCGGCGAGGTCGCGGCGAATCACGCGGACCCCGGGTTCGTCGGCCCGGGCGCGTGCGACGAACGCGTCCGCCAGGCGAGAAGACTGCCCTTCATCGCTGAACACGCTGTTGTTGAGCTGCAGAATCGTTTTCATGACGCACTCCTTCCGGTTGATGTGCGCGCATTAAACGATTGATCAGAACGATAAAAAAGCGGATTATTTCGCCAAAACCAATCGAATGGATCGATTTATGAACCGTTCCCGCGTCACGCTCGACCAATGGCAGGCGCTCGTCGCCGTGGTTGACGCCGGTGGTTACGCCCAGGCCGCGGAAGAGCTGCACCGGACCCAGTCCACGATCAGCTACGCCGTGCGCAAGATCGAGGAACAACTCGGCGTTGACGTATTCGAACTGGAGGGACGCCGGGCGGCCCTGACCGAGGCCGGCCGCGTACTGTATCGCCGCGGCAAGGCCCTGCTGCGCGAATCCGAACGCGTTGAACGGACCGCCGCCGCACTCGCCGGAGGCCAGGAGCCCGAACTGCGCCTGGCAGTGGAGATCGTGTTCCCGACCTGGCTGCTGCTGCAATGCCTGCAGCGATTCGCGGAAGAACGCCCGGATACACGGATCGAACTCTATGAGTCCGTCCTCGGAGGCACCGAAGAGCTGCTGGGCGAAGGCCAGGTGCAGCTCGCCATCTGCTCGCGGGTTCCACCCGGCTACGTCGGCGACCCGTTGATGCATGTCCGCTTCATCGCCGTGGCTGCCCCCTCCCATCCACTGCACCAGCTGGGCCGCACGCTGACCCACCAGGATCTGCGCGAGCACCGGCATTTGTTCGTGCGCGACACGGCCACCCGCCGCGGGACGGACACGGCCCGCGAGATCACGGAGCAACGCTGGACCGTAAGCCACAAGGCCACCTCGATCCGCGCCGCCTGCATGGGCCTCGGGTTCGCCTGGTACGCGGAAGACCTGATCCGCGAGGAACTGGCATCGGACCAGCTCCGCCCCCTGCCGCTCAGCGAGGGCGGGGAGCGCTGGGCCACCCTGTATCTGGCCACCGCCGATCCGGATACGGTCGGTCCCGGCGCGCGGCGGCTGGTCGAAATGATCCGTGAGGCGGTGGCGACATCCGTGGCCGGGGACGAGCGAATCCAGCCGTAGATCGCAACTGGCAGACTGGGCTCAACGCGACACCGAACGACACGGGGAGTCACCCATGGATTCCGGCATTTGGCGCATCATCGCGCTCATCGCACTGATCGGCGCCGCCTGGTACCTGTTCCGGCCTCGTCGCCGCGGGAGTCTGGTCTGTGCGCGCTGTGGCTTCGCGGCGCATCCCGGGACACCAGCCTGCCCCCGCTGCGGTCAGGATCTCGATATGAGCACCGTGGACCTGGGCCGCCTCGAGGACATGCGACGGCGCGGCGAGATCGAGGAAGACGAGTACCGGCGGCGCAAGCTCGCGCTGATCCGCGGTGAGCGGAACGACGATCGAAAAGAATGAGGCAGGCCTCGGATGGAGCGCAAGTGGAATCCGGGGATCGGCGATCAGGCCAGGCGCGTCAGCCATCCCCTGTGATCGGCACTGCGACCATACTGCAGATCCAGCAGGCGGGTCCGCAGGGTGAGACCGGCCTCGCCACCGTTTTCCGGGCTGCACACGATCCGTTCGTTGTCGCTGCACAGGACGCCGACCGGCGTGATCACCGCGGCCGTGCCGCAGGCGAACACCTCGGTGAGTTCGCCGGAAGCGGCGGTTTCACGCCATTCCTCGATGCTGATCGGCCGCTCTTCGGTCTCGTAACCGGCATCACGCGCGAGTTGCAGGACGGAATCGCGCGTCACGCCTTCCAGGATGGTACCGGTCAGCGCGGGTGTCACGATGCGCCCATCACGGAACACGAAGAACAGGTTCATCCCGCCGAGTTCCTCCACCCAGCGGTGCTCGACGGCATCGAGGAACGCGACCTGGTCACAGTCGTGCGCCACCGCCTCCTTCTGGGCGGCCAGCGACGCCGCATAGTTGCCACCGCACTTGGCGGCACCGGTGCCGCCCGGCGCGGCCCGCGTATACGCGGAGGACAGCCAGATGGAAACCGGCTGCACCCCGCCCCGGAAATACGCCGCGGCCGGTGAGGCGATCACGAAATAGTCGACCTCGGTCGATGGCCGCACACCGAGGAACGGTTCGCTGGCGATCATGAAGGGCCGCAGGTACAGACTCGATTCGTCGGCAGCACTCCTCGGCGTCGGCACCCAGTCGACATCCCGGCTGACCAGCGCCTTGAGCGAGTTGACGAACGTTTCGGTGTCGAGTTCCGGCAGCGCCAGCCGCCGCGCCGAGTTGCGGAAGCGCTCCGCGTTCTTCTCAGGGCGGAAGGCCCAGACAGAGCCATCGGCATGGCGATAGGCCTTGATGCCCTCGAAGATTTCCTGGGCGTAGTGCAGCACGGCGGTCGCCGGATCGAGCTGGAGCGGTGCATAGGGACGCACGACGCGATCGTGCCAGCCCCCGTCCTGCGTCCAGCGGACGTGGGCCATGTGGTCCGTGAAGTAACGCCCGAAGCCCGGGTCGGCGAGGATCCCCGCGCGCGCATCGTCGCTCGCTGGCCGGGTGTTGGGTTCAAGCTCGAAGCCGAAATCGGACACCGGTATCGCGCTCCCGTCGTCAGTGGTGGTCCCGCCAGGGTGGTATCGCTGCACGCTCGTTCAGCCTGCCCCGCGTGCAGCGCGCAGCGTACCGCACTCGCGCCACGCACAATACTGTCGCGTGCCGGTTCGGCAGCCTCACAAGGCCACGATCAGCGCGTCGACGAGAGGTACCAGCAGCGCCGTGAGCAGCGCGTTGAGTCCCATCCCGAGGCCGGCGAACGCCCCCGCCTCCTCGCTGTGCTGGAAAGCGCGCGCCGTACCGATCCCGTGCGCGCTGACGCCCAGTGCGAACCCCTTGGCCGTCGCGTCCTCGGGACCGTAGCCGAGCAGGTGCAGGAGCGGCATCGCCAGCACCGCGCCGGTGATCCCGGTCAGGATGACGAGCACGGCGGTGAGCGAAGGCAGACCACCGATTTTCTCCGAGATGCCCATTGCAACCGGGGTCGTGACGGATTTCGGCATCAACGAACGCAGCACGTCCGCCTCGAGCCCCAGCAACCAGCCGATACCCAACGCGCTCACCACCGCCGTCACCGACCCCGCGATCAGGGCGACCCCCAGCGGCAGACCCATTTTCCGCAGCCGGTGGGCCTGCCCGTACAGCGGGACGGCCAACGCCACGGTCGCCGGCCCGAGCAGAAAGTGCACGAACTGGGCCCCCTCGAAATAGGTGCCGTACTCCGTGTCGGTCGCGATGAGTATGCCGACCAGTACCACCACGGCAATCAACACGGGGTTCAGCAGGGCCAGTTCGTTACATTGCAGATAAAGACGGTGTGCCGCCCAGTACACCAGCACGGTCACGGTGAGCCAGACCAGCGGCCGCTCGGCGAGGTACACCCAGATCTCGAACAGTTCGCTCATGATCCACCCCGCCGCTGGAGCCGCCGCAAGGCGGACAGGGTGACGGCCGTGACGGCGACGGCCATGAGGGTACTGGCGATCAGCACCACGAGCAGGATCGGCCAGATGCCTTCCAGCCGTCCCGTGTGGGCGATAATGCCCACGCCCGCCGGCACGAACAGGAGGGCGAGATGAGCGAGCAGACCGTTCGCGACCGTCGCGACCTCCTCCGGTACGGCACGGCGTATCGCCAGCGCCACGAACAGCATGAGCATACCCGCAACCGGCCCGGGCACGGGCAGCCCGAGCATGCGCACCGCCACCTCGCCGGCCAGCTGGAACCCGAGCAACAGGGCAATCGTGCCGATCATGTCGTCACCTCCCGTCCGGGCCGGATCCCCGATTGTCTCCGGGGCACCAACCAATTCGATCCGGGCATTGTCCGCTCCCGGGCAACGCGCTGGTCAGGATGCGCCATTCCCGGTATCGATCGCTACTCGCCCGGTCGTCCGGCGCACTTCCACCGTTTCCAGGCGCGCCAGCCGATCGCGCCGAGGGCCAATGACCACAGATTCGAGACCGCATCGTCGAGCATGATGCCGAGCCCCCCGTGCAGCCGCTGGGCCGCCCGGGCGGGCGGTGGTTTGAGACCATCGAGGATGCGGCTCGTGAGGAACACGCCCACGAAAAGACCGGGATGATGATTCACGGGCAACACCGCGGTGGCAATCGGGAACGTCAGCAGTTCATCGGCGACAATGCGGGTATCGTCCCCGCCGAGCGTCCGACCACCGTACTCGCACACGGGTACGGCAAGGACCACGAGCGCCAGCGTCGCCGCCAACCGGGCCCGCCGCCGCATCAACCCCAGCCCGACCGCCAGAACGGCTCCAGCGATTGCAGCGGCGGTCCCGGGCAGTCCCGGCACATGGCCAAGGCCCATGCCCGTCGCCAGGAACATCGTGAGGCTGTCGACGCTCATCGCCAGTCCCCCCGGCCCATGTCGCTCAGCTCCAGGGCAGGTCGTCCAGATCCACGTTGCCGCCGGTGAGGATCACGCCGACACGCTGATCCCGGAACAATTCAGGGCGCGCGAGAATCACCGCGATCGCGACGGCACTCGACGGTTCGATCACGATCTTCATGCGCTCCCAGACGAGACGCATCGCATCGACGATCTCTTCTTCACTCGCCAGCAGCACATCGGTGACACGTTCGCGGACGATCTCCCAGGTCATATCTCCAAGCGACGCGCGCAGTCCGTCCGCGATGGTATCGGGTGCGTCTGCCGTGACGAGCTGCCCACCCTGCAGGGAGCGGTACGCATCGTCGGCGTTCGCGGGCTCCGCGGCATAGATACGGGTCCCTGGCGCCAGGGCCGCGAGCGTGAGCGCCGTGCCGCTGATCAGTCCCCCGCCACCGATTGGCGCCACGACCGCATCGAACGGCCCCGCATCCTCGTGCAGTTCCAGCGCGCAGGTCGCCTGTCCCGCGATTACCCGGGCATCGTTGTACGGATGGATGACGTCCGCTCCCGTTCTCTCGATCACTTCGGCCAGCGTGCGTTGCCGCGCCGCCATGGTGGGCTCGCAGGTGACGATCTCGCCGCCATACGTCTCCACGGCGCGGGATTTCGCGCGGCTGGCACCGCGCGGCATCACCACCGTCGCCCGGATGCCCCGGCAGCCGGCGGCGCGGCTCAAGGCGAGGCCGTGATTCCCTGACGAATGGGTCGCGACGCCGCGCGATGCCTGGGCGTCGTCCAGGCTGTAGACGGCGTTGGTCGCGCCCCGCACCTTGAACGCACCGGCCTTCTGCAGGTTCTCGCACTTGAACGACAGCCGCGCGCCACTCATGCGATCAAGCGTGACGCTGGTCAGCACGGGCGTGCGGTGGATCCATGGCCGGATCCGTTCCCGGGCGAGCGATATGTCATCAAAATCGGGGATACGGATAATCACCTCCCGGGAAACGGCGACGATATCCGCTCATACCCGACGATCCGTGCCATCGCGCCATAAGCGCAGGTATCGTACAACGCCGATGCCATATCCATCCGCGCCCGATCGATCGGATTGTCCGGAATAAAAGACGGTCCGTCGAACCCGAAATCATCTCCGGTCGACGATCTCCGGCTACCACGTATCACCGGGTACACGGCGCTCACGCTCGACTGCGCCGGTCACCACGTACAACTGCAAACCACTGATCCTGCATTCTTTTTAATCGCTATCGGCAGAAACCCTCATGCCCGGGGGTGGACAAGCGAGTTGACGCGCGCCCCATATAGCGCGATGGTTGCGTGGCATCGGAATGGTCGACCCATTTCGCACAGCGATCAACCAAGGAGATCGGTATGAACATCAAAGCTTTGCGCGGATTGTCCCTGCTCGGCTGCATGGTCGCCGCCCTGACCGCCTCGGGTGTCGCCTGGGGCCAGGATAAGACCACCCTGGATGCAGTCACTGATCCGAGCTTTGTGCCTTTCGAGTTGCGCGACCGCGAGACCGGCGAGATGGTCGGCTTCGACATGGACATCCTCGCCGAGGTGGCCAAACGCGCCGGGTTCGACTACGAGCTGGAGACGATGGACTTCCAGGGCATCATCCCCGCTCTGCAGACCGGCAACAAACAGATCGCCATCGCCGGCATCACGATCACCGAAGAGCGTGAAGAGGTGGTCGATTTCTCGGACCCATACTACGACTCCGGTCTGCGCCTGCTGGTCATGGCCGATGATGACTCCATCAAGACGGTAGAGGATCTTGCCGGCAAGAGTGTCGGCACCAAGACCGGCAGCACCAGCCACGACTACCTGCGCAATGAGCTGAGCGATGATGTCGGCGTTGAGCCGTATCCGGGCAGTTCCGACATGTATCAGGCCCTGCTCGGTGGCGCGGTCGATGCGGTGTTCTACGACGCCCCCAATGTCGGCTACTTCGCCCAGACCAAGGGCAAGGAACAGGTCAAGACCGTCGGCCCGCTCTACGAGGGCCAGCAGTACGGACTCGCGCTCGTCGAGGGCAGCGAGTGGGTGGATGACGTCAACGAGGCCCTGGCATCGATGAAGGAAGACGGCACCTACGACGAGATCTACAAGAAGTGGTTCGGCTCCCTGCCGGACGACAGCTGATGGCATGACGCGGCCCGTCACGCGCGTGACGGGCCGCGGATCTCTCTCATCCGGCCGCCGATCAGGCGGCCGTAATTACCACGCACCCCAACGAAACGGGAGACGACGTGGAATTCCAGTTCGACTGGCAGGCGGCGTTCAATGCGCTGCCATACCTCATCCAGGGCTTGCCGTGGACGGTCGCCATCGCCGGCGGCGGCCTGTTCATCGGCTTCTTCATCGGCATCCTGTTCGGGCTGCTGAGCATCGCGCCGTCACGGCTGGTGCGGGCCCCGGCCATCGCCTACATCGAGATCTTTCGCGGCACGCCGGTCCTGGTGCAGGTGCTGTTCATCTTCTATGGCATGCCCCAGCTCCTCGGCGGTCCCATCGACAAGATCACCGCCAGCATCGTGGCGATCGCACTCAACGCCGGCGCCTACATTTCCGAGATCGTTCGTGGCGGTGTCCAGTCCATCGAACGCGGCCAGAAGGAGGCCGGCCTCTCGATCGGCCTCTCGCGCACCCAGACCTTCTACTACATCATCTGGCCCCAGGCCCTCCGGCGCATGGTCCCGCCGCTGGGCAACCAGGCCATCATCAGTCTCAAGGACACTTCGCTGTTCTCCGTGATCGGCGTGGGCGAGCTGGTGCGTGAGGGCCAGATCTACATCGCCGATACCTTCTCGGCGCTGGAGACCTATTTCATGGTGGCGATGCTCTATCTGGTCATCACCCTGAGCCTTTCGTTACTTCTGCGATTATACGAGCGCCGCGGCGCCGCCGGCCGAGCCTGAATCGGGAGCCCCGAAGTGAGCGAGCGAACCGACGAACCCATCGTCCGCATGGAAAACGTGAACAAACACTTCGGCAGCCTCCATGTGCTGCAGGACGTTGAACTCTCCGTCGATCCCGGTGAGGTCATCGTGGTCATCGGCGCCAGTGGATCCGGCAAGTCGACGCTCATCCGCTGCGTCAATGGCCTGGAACCATTCCAGGCAGGCGCCATCGAAGTGGATGGATACCGACTGCTTCCGAACGGCGGAGGCGGCAGTGCCCTGCAGGCCATCCGCACCGAGGTCGGCATGGTCTTCCAGCAGTTCAATCTGTTCCCGCACCGCAAGGTGCTGGACAACATTACGCTGGCCCCGATGAAGGTCCGCGGCTGGTCGCGCGAACAGGCGACCGAGAATGCGCGCCGCCTGCTGGACCGTGTTGGCATCGGCGATCAGGCCGACAAGTATCCGAGTCAGCTCTCCGGTGGCCAGCAGCAGCGGGTGGCTATCGCGCGATCACTGGCGATGGAACCCAAAGTGATGCTCTTCGACGAGCCTACCTCGGCGCTGGATCCGGAGATGATCGGCGAGGTACTGGACGTGATGCGGGAACTCGCCCGCGAGGGCATGACCATGATGATCGTCACCCATGAAATGGGCTTCGCCCGCGAGGTGGCGCACCGCGCGATCTATATCCACGACGGCCAGATCGTCGAACAGGGCCCCCCGGAGAACGTCTTCGACAACCCGCAACACAAACGGACCCAGGCGTTCCTGTCCCGGGTGCTCCGGCACTGATCACCCGGTCCGACAGAGGCAGGCGTATGCGACATCATCTTGCGTTGCTGCTCCTGCTGCCACTGGCGACGCTGTCGGCCACCGATACCTCCAGAAAGGCGAGCCCAGTCGTCGTGGAACTCTTCACGTCTCAGGGCTGTTCGAGCTGTCCGCCTGCCGATGAACTACTCGGACGACTCGCGGATCGCGAGTCCGTCATTGCGCTCTCGCTGCACGTCGATTACTGGGATCGACTCGGGTGGAAGGATCCTTTTGCCAAAGCACGCTTCAGCGACCGCCAGCGCGCCTACGCCGAAGGGCTTGAAGACGACAACCCATACACCACCGGCGTCTATACGCCGCAGATCGTCGTCGACGGCCGCTACGCCGTCGTCGGTCACGTTGCCGAGCGGGTGGAGGCCGCGATCGAGCGAGCCCGAACCGGGCCGGCAAGCCTGCACCCGCGCATCACGGGCGAATCACCGGAGTACGTGCACCTGCCGTCGATGCGGCAGTCGCCACCCGAGCAACCGGCGACGGTCTGGCTGATGGCTTATGACGATCGCCACACCACGATCGTCGACAACGGCGAAAATGCGGGACGGGAACTGATCAACCACCACGTCGTACGCAGCATGCGGCGTATCGGTACATGGCACGGTGAAGAGATCCGTATCGCGCTCGACGCGGCGGAGTCTGAACTGAACGAGCGGGACGGTGTTGTTGTCCTGGTTCAGAACGGGCACGCCGGCCGCATTGTCGGTGCGGCGGAGCGCGAATTGGCCGCCGGGCGATCCGCGCACTGATGTCGCGATCGGTGGCCGCGGCGCGCCCGCCGGGCACTCACGTCCCGGTACCGGCATCCAGGCGATCAGCAGACGGATCCGCAGGAAGATCATCCCGTCCATAGATGTCGGGCCGAAACTGCACGCGACCGCTCTCATCGACCCAGGCGGTGAAATAGACCAGCTGCACCGGGATCCGCCAGCCGAGTCGAAGCGTCCGGGTCTCACCGTCGCCCGCCATATCCTCGAGCCGGTCGGCATCCACCCCGGTCAGTCGCGCCGCGAGCTCCATCGGTTCCTCGACGCGGACGCAGCCGGCACTGAATGCGCGCCGACGCGATTCGAACAGGTGTCTGGAAGGCGTATCGTGGAGGTAGATCGCCTGTCGATTGGGCATCTCGAACTTGATCCGACCCAGCGCGTTGGTCGGGCCCGGCGCCTGGCGCACCGGCACCATCGGCGCCCCGCTCCAGTCGAACGCATCGAGCGGACGATCACTGTTCGCGGCGTGGAAGCCGTGGCGTTCCGCGTAGCCATTGTCTCTCGCGAAGCGTGGCGCCAGGTCGTCGCGCAGCACCGTCCGCGGCACATACCAGGCGGGATTGAGTGTCAGGGCGGTGATCCGGGCCTTCATCTGCGGGGTCTGATGCTCGGGGCGACCCACGATGGCGCGCGTGCTGAAAGTGACCCGGCCTTTTTCGTGCAGCGTCACCCGGAAGTCCGGAATATTGACGCGGACGACGGGGGCGTCGTCGTCGATCGCGCGCGCCTCGATCCGGCGCAGATTGATCTCCATCAGTGCCACCCGCTGGCGAGCGGGTACGTCAAGGGCCTTCCGGGTCGCCTCTCCGACCACGCCATCCGGTGCCAGACCGTGGCGTTGCTGGAAGCCGATGACCGCCTCCACCAGCCGGCCGGCATACCGATTCCCATCGCCGCCGCGCCCCCCGGTTTCGAGATCGCCCGTTGCCGCAAGGCGTTCGCGCAGGGAGGGAACTCTGGGGTCGCTGTCGCCGGGGTTAAGCGGCGTTCCCGGCCCCACTTCCGGCCAGCCACCCTGGTCGGCGATCCGGCGATAGCGTTCCAGCGCGGCCGCCATGCGGGCACCGGCATCCGCGCCCGGCGACTGATCCGCTCCGGTGCCGCTCTCCGCGAGCCGCTGGAGATGGCGCTGCCGGCGTTCCCGTTCGCCGGGCAGCAGCGGCGCAAGCCGGTCCTCCAGATCCCCTTGACCGCCGGCGCGACGGACATGGAGTTCCAGCCAGGCATCGGTAAGCATGACATCGAGCGCACCGCGCGAGTACGGGCCGTCGGGCTCAGTGAGCGCCCGCGCCAGACAATCGGTCATGACCCCTTCTTCAGCCGTCCGCAGCAGGCGCACGAGCTGGTAGCCGGAAGGCGTCCGACCGTCACGCGTGAGCCAGACGGGTGCCTGGTCGCGTCGCTCATACAGTCGATAAATGGCGGACGAACGCGCGTCGTTCCCGTCGCGACACGGATCCCCCCAGCCGCGCCGCTCATCGTCAGCAGCAGCGGCGCCGGACAGACCCGGTACGATGGTTGCAAACGCCAGGACAAGCGCAGCCGCGTTCCGGCGGGCATTCATGGATATCAGGATAGTCCCCTTTGCACGAGACTCGGCCGACGGCCGATTCAGGTTGAGGATAACCGAGCAACAGGCCGCTTTCATTGACCCATCCCGAAGTACGCCCCGGCCCTACATGCCATACGGGTGCGGATCGTGTCAGACTGTGGGATTACCCGACCGCAACTGGAGTCAGACCACCCCATGAGTGCAACCGATCAGCCCTGGAACCAGCCCATGCCGGACGAACAGTTCGGATTCATGCGCGACATCCTGGCGGCCCCGAGCCCGGTCGGGATCGAGGGCGCCATGACGTATGGCGTGCTCAAGCCCTGGCTGGAGCGCCACGTGCCGTCCGACTGGCACGTCCACCAGTTCCGGGGCCACGCGGGCATCGTGATGGATACGCATCCGGGGCGGGACGACCTGTTCAAGGTCATGCTCATCGGCCACGCCGACAAGATCCGCATGCAGGTCCGCTCGATCGGCGACGACGGCAAGATCTGGATCAACAGCGACTCGTTCCTGCCGACCACGCTCATCGGCCACGAGGTCAAGCTGTTCAGCGAGGATCCGTCCAACCCGGGCAACTATCGCGTCATCGAGGGCGGCACGGTGGAGGCGCTGGGCGCCATCCATTTCGCGGACAACGCCGTGCGCACGGGCGACAAGGGCGTCAAGAAGGAACAGCTCTACCTCGAGCTGCAGATCCACGGCGAGAACAAGAAGCAGCAGGTCGAGAATCTCGGTGTGCGCCCGGGCGACAGCATCATCCTGAACCGTCCGATCCGGCGCGGATTCAGTCCGGACACGTTCTACGGTGCCTACCTGGATAATGGCCTCGGGTGCTTCACCACCGCCGAAGTGGCACGCCTGATCGCCGAGCGCGGCGGGACCGAACAGATCCGGATCCTGTTCGCCATCGCGAGCTATGAGGAGATCGGCCGCATGGGCAGCCGCGTGTTCGCGGGCGAACTCGAGCCCGATGTGCTCATCGGCGTGGATGTGAACCACGACTACACCGCCGCGCCCGGCGTGGGCGACCGCCGCCTGCCCCCACTGGAGATGGGCAAGGGCTTCACCATGTGCGTCGGCTCCATCGCCAGCGAGCAGCTCAACCGCATCATCGAGACCACGGCCCATGAGCAGGGCATCCCCATGCAGCGTGACGTGGCCGGGGTGGACACTGGCACCGACGGCATGGCCGGCGTGCTCGCCAGTGTCGACTGCGCCGCCACCTCCATCGGCTTCCCGATCCGGAACATGCACACCATCTCCGAAACCGGGAACACACGCGATGTCCTGGCCGCCGCGCACGTGCTTGCGGGCACGATCCAGGCGCTGGACGCCCTGCCCGATCCGCACCAGGCATTCCGGGACAATCACCCGCGCCTGGATCAGGCGACTCCGCTGACACACCAGGGTTCCGCCAAACCCGATGCGGACACCAAGGGGTAACGCATGAGTGCATGCCGGGACCGCTTACCGTGCCCGGGACCTCCCCGGCACGGTACACCGTCCCGGCACCCGATCGCGCGCTTGCCCGGGTGAGGTTTCGGAGGGCAGATGCCACTCCCGTATCCGGTTCGACACACGAACTGAACGTATCGTGATCCCATTCTGGTTCAGCTTGGCCTGGACCGCCGTGACGCTCGGGATCCTCGTGATCTATTGGGTCCGATACGGTCCGGCCAACTATCTGTGGTTCTCCGATATTGCACTGATCGGCACCATCCCGGCCCTCTGGCTGGAGAGTGGCCTGCTGGCCAGCACGATGCTCGTCGGTATCCTGCTGCCGGAACTCCTGTGGAACGTCAGCCTCGTCAGCCGCCTGCTGATCGGTGTGCGGATTACCGGCATCGTCGATTACATGTTCGAGCCGGAGCGCCCGCTCCACCTGAAGCTCATCTCGCTGTTCCACATCCCGATGCCCCTGATCCTGCTATGGCTCGTGTGGACACTGGGCTACGATCCGCGCGCGCTGCCCGTCATGACGGTAATCAACTGGGTGGTACTGCCGCTGACCTGGATGCTCACCAACCCATATAAAAACATCAACTGGGTGCATGGACCCGGTGGCGAGGGGGTATGCCAGACCGCGATGCACCCGTTGGCCTATCTTGCCCTGTTGATGGTCGCCCTGCCGGTTGGCGTGTATCTCCCGACCCACTGGCTGCTGTTGAACTTCTTCGGCTGAGTGCAAGCCTGACGTCCGTACCAGTCGTCGCCACGCTTGTTCCGCGCACAGTGCGGGCACCCACTGGATCGATTGGAACGGATCAGGAGCCTGCGACCGTGCCCGTCGGGTTTCCTGCGTCAACCCAACCTGCGACGCCCGCGGTGTTTGAATCGTTTTTATTGATCCAAGTGACCATATAAATATATTTTAATTAATCAGATCAATTCCGTAATGTGGGTAATAACAAGACCACACGGAGACAAACCGATGCCCCCGACGGCGCGTTCAAGCAGTGAAATCGATACGCTGGTAGTCGGCGGTGGTCAGGCCGGCATCGCGATGAGTGAACATCTGAGCGGCCTCGGCGTACCCCACCTGGTGCTGGAGCGCGATCGCATCGCCGAGCGCTGGCGCACGGCGCGATGGGATTCCCTGGTCGCCAATGGGCCCGCCTGGCACGATCGATTTCCCGGTCTGGAATTCGACGGGATCGACCCCGACGCGTTTCCGGGCAAAGAACGCGTCGCGGATTACTTCGAGGCCTATGCGGAGAAGTTCCATGCCCCGATCCGAGCCGGCGTGGAAGTCAAAAAGGTGGAGCGCAACGCCGACCGCCCGGGCTTCACGATCGAGACATCCGAGGGCATTCTCGAGGCCCATCGGGTGGTCGCGGCGACCGGACCTTTCCAGAACCCGGTCATCCCGCCGATCGCGCCTGCGGACAAAGACATTACGCAGATCCACTCCGCCGAATACCGCAATGCCGGACAATTGCCCGAGGGGGCGGTTCTGGTGGTCGGCGCCGGGTCGTCCGGGGCACAGATCGCGGATGACCTGCAGCGCGCCGGCCGGAAGGTGTATCTCTCGGTTGGCCCCCACCACCGCCCGCCACGCGCCTATCGCAACCGCGACTTCACCTGGTGGCTCGGCGTGCTCGGCGAGTGGGAAGCCGAGGCCATGAAGCCCGGCACGGAACACGTCACCATCGCCGTGAGCGGGGCGCATGGCGGCCGGACCGTCGACTTCCGCACGCTGGCCCATGGTGGCATGACGCTCGTCGGCCGCACGAAGGCATTCCATGACGGCATGGCTACCTTCGAGCCGGATCTGGCGGACAACATCGCCGCCGGCGACGCGAATTATCTCTCGCTGCTGGATGCGGCCGACGACTACGCCGCCCGCAACGGCCTCGACCTGCCGGAGGAGCCGGAAGCCCGCAGGATTCCGCCGGATCCGGAATGCGTCACGCGGCCCGTTGAGGAACTCGACCTGGCGGCGGCCGGCGTCCGTTCGATCATCTGGGCCACCGGGTTCGAGGTCGACTTCGGTTGGCTGAACGGCAATGGTCTGGACAACGACGGTAAGCCCCACCACCGGCGCGGTATCGCAAACGACCCGGGCATCTATTTCCTGGGCCTGCCATGGTTATCGAACCGCAGTTCCAGCTTCATCTGGGGCGTGTGGCATGACGCGAAACATATCGCCGACCACATCGGCAAACAACGCAAGTACCTCGTCCATGATCGTGACCGCAAACGCCGGAACATGGGCGAATCGAGGCGCCCGGCCTGACGACAGGCACGGTGACCGATCAGCGCGAAACGCCAGCATGATGAGAGCCCATTGATGCCTACGCATACCCGAATCCGCATGTTCAATACGAAGGAAACGTACCCGAACCAGTCCCTGGACAACGATCTCTGTCAGGCGGTGCGCGCCGGCAACACCGTCTACGTCCGCGGCCAGGTCGGGACCGACTTCGAGGGCAACCTCGTGGGTCTTGGCGATCCGCGCGCCCAGGCCGAACAGGCGATGAAGAACGTCAAACAGCTGCTCGCGGAAGCCGGTTCCGAGCTCAGTCACATCGTCAAAACGACGACCTACATCACCGATCCACGTTTTCGCGAGCCCGTGTACCAGGAAGTGGGCCAGTGGCTGCGGGGCGTGTATCCGATCTCCACCGGGCTGGTGGTGGCGGGACTGGCACAGCCGGAGTGGCTCATGGAGATCGATGTGATCGCGGTGATCCCCGACGAGGAGGCAAGCCCATGACTTTTTCCGTAGCCGGCTTCTGCCGGGAGACCGGCCAGTTCGGCACCGCGATCAGCTCGTCGAGCATCTGCGTGGCCAGCCGCTGCCCCTTCATCGCCCCTGGCAAGGGGGCAGTGCTGACCCAGAACGTGACCAACCCCGAACTCGGCCAAATGGGTGTGCGGCTCCTCGAGCAGGGCCTGGACGCCGAGCGCGTGCTGACAACGCTCCGCGAGCATGAGGCATACCCGGAATGGCGCCAGCTCATCGTGCTCGACGGCGACGGCCGCAGCGCCATGCACAGCGGCGCCGAGACGCTGGGCGTGCATGCGACCCGCCAGGGCCGGGACTGCGTCGCGGGGGGCAATATGCTCGCCGAAACCGGCGTGATCGATGCCATGATCGCGGCCTTCGAGTCCCATGACGGCGAACTCGCCGAGCGGCTGCTGGCGGCCATGGACGCCGGCCTGGCCGCCGGCGGCGAGATGGGACCGGTCTACTCCGCGGGGCTCAAGGTAACCGACCAGGCGAGCTGGCCGGTCGTGGACCTGCGTGTCGACTGGCACATCGCGCCGCTCACTGAACTGCGCATGATATGGGACCACTATCGGCCGCAGCGCGATACTTATGTGCTCCGCGCCGTGCGCCCGGACGAGTCGCCGTCCTACGGCGTACCGGGGGATGAGCGCTGACTGGAAATCGGGAGTTCCCATGTCCGAAGAGACCGCCGTCGATCTGCTTGCCGAACTGCTGGCGTTCGACACCACCAGCGATCGCTCGAACCTGGAGCTGATCGCCTTCGTCGAGGACTGGCTGGCCCGGCACGGCGTAGCGTCGCGACGCGTTCCCGATGCCACCGGCGAAAAGGCGAACCTCTACGCCACGATCGGTCCATCAGACCGCCCCGGCGTGATGCTCTCGGGCCACACCGACACCGTGCCGGTCACCGGCCAGAACTGGCGCGTCGAGCCCTTCCGGCTGACCGCGGATGGCGACCGGCTGTACGGACGCGGCTCAGCCGACATGAAGGGCTTTCTCGCCGCGGTGCTGGCCGCCGTGCCAAAGCTGGCAGAAGCCGATCTTGCAGTCCCCGTGCACATCGCCTTCTCCCACGACGAGGAAGTCGGCTGCGTGGGTGTGCGCACCCTGCTCGCCGATCTCGCCGAGCAGCCGGTCCGTCCGGCCGCCTGTCTGATCGGCGAACCGACCTCCATGCGGGTGGCCACGGCCCATAAGGGCAAACTTGGCGCGCGCTTGCATATCCGCGGCCGGGCCTGCCACTCCGGCATGGCCCCCGAGGGCGTCAACGCCATCCACGCCGCTGCGCGGCTGATCAGCAAGGTGGAGGACATGGCCGCGACCAGGGCCGCCCGCGGCCCGTTCGACGAGCGCTTCGCCATTCCCCACACCACGCTGCAGGTGGGCACCGTCCAGGGCGGCACGGTGCTCAACATCGTTCCGCAGGATTGCCGGCTCGATTTCGAGATCCGGAACGTGCCGGAGGAGGATCCCGAGGACCTGCTCGACGAACTGATGAAGGTTGCCGCCTCGCTCGAAACGGAGATGCGGGCGGCACACGCCGAGGCCGGCATCCGCCTGGAGCGGCTCAACGACTACCCGGGCCTGTCGATGGCCGACGATCACGCGCTGGTCGACTACGTACTGGCGCTGCTCGACGACCGCAATCTGGAGCGTATCGGCTACGGCACCGAGGGCGGCCTCTTCCAGCGCGAACTGGGTATTCCCGCGCTGGTCTGCGGTCCCGGAAGCATGGCCCAAGGGCACCAGCCCGACGAGTTCGTGACGCGCGACCAGCTGGCCCGCTGCGGCGCCTTCCTGGACCGGCTGATCGACGCCCTCTCCGGGCCGGAAGCGCAACAACGGTTGGCCGAGGCCGGCCTCTCCGCCTCCGACTTCGCGTAATCCGGCCACCCGAAATGGACCTCTACGAGGGACCGCTCTACGAACAGTCCGG